>PUPC01000059.1 GCA_003553185.1 Planctomycetota bacterium
GCTGGGCCTGCCGGAGCCGGCCCAGCTCCGCGGTGTACCGCTCGCGCAGCGGATGGTCCGGCGCCGCGTTCAGCGCGGCCTCGACCGCGTCCGCGTCTTCCGAGGCAACGGCCAGGATGGCGGCGGCGATCTGCTCGTCGGGGGTCTCCGGCTCCCAATCCGGGCGGAGCTCGGCGACCGTTTCGGGAGTGAGGTCGGCGATGTCGATCACGTATTCCCGGCTCCGCTCCTCGCCCATGGCCCAGAAGGTGCGGGTGAGAACGACGGTGTCCTCGGTGACACGGGTCACCGAGCCCCGGACGGAGCCGTGTTCGCCGGAGCGGAGCGAGACCTCATCCCCGACCCGACGGCTCAGTATGGCGGCGGGGTCGGCCCCGGCGAACTCGGCGGCCCGGCCCAGCGCCTTGCCCACGGCAACGACCGGCTCCAACTGGTCCGAAGCGGGCCGGTACGTCTCGTCCGCATCCGCCTCCTCGGCCAGCCGGGCGGCCTCGGCCAGTTCGCCCGACCCGGCGGCCGCCTCGATGGCGGCCAGCAGCTCCTCGATGGCCTTCTTGGCCTCGGCGAGCGCCCGCCTGCGGGCCATCTCCTCGAGGTCCCGGCCCGCCTCCTCGATCTGCGCACGGAGCGTCGCGATCTCCTCGGACAGAGCGGTATACCGGATGCCGGCGATACCGTCGAGTGCGGCCAGCGCTCCGGCTGTGTCGCCCCCGTCGCTCAGGTCCTGTGCGGCATCCATTGCCGCCCGTATGGTCTGCTCCGCATCGTGCCTGAGCCGGGCCACCTCGGCGTCGCTCCGCATCTCCAGAAGGTCCCGATACGGCGCCGGCACCTCGGCATAGACCGCTATCGCGCCGTCTATGTCGTTCTGGCCCGCCAGTTCCCCGGCCCGGGCCTGCAGCCCGGCGAATGCAGCGTCCGCCGCCTCCGACCGCCTGCGGCGCACCCCGGCCATGGCGTCGTCGATCTTCATCCGCAGCACCGCGTCCTCGGTCGCCGCCTTCGCCTCCTCGAGCCGACGCAGCCCCTCGTCGTATTCGTCGGGATGCTCCCGCACCCATTCCGAGACAAACTCGTACAGCCGACGACCGTCGTCCGGGACCGTCGGTTCCTCGGCGGGGGTGGGCTCGTCCGTAACGACCGGCTCGGCGGGAGCGGGGGCGTCGGACGGCCTCGGCACCAGCACCGCCGTCAGCACGGCCAGCACGATCAGACCGGCACCGATGCCGATCATACGCCCGACCTTCCTCTTCCGGCGCTTCGGGCGATGGGGCCGGGTCCGAGACGTACCATCGCGCTCGGCCCGGACCAGCGGAACCCGTCCGCCGGCGAGCAGCCGTTCAACGTCCTCCAGCATCGCACCCGGCGTGGCGTACCGGCGGTCCCGCTTCTTGGCCATCGCCTTGCGGATGATCGAGCACACCCCGACCGAAAGCTCGGGGTTCCGCTCCCGCGGGTTGGGCAGCGGGTCGCGCATGTGCTGGGCCATGATATCGGTCGCCGATTTCCCGGAGTAGGGCGGGTGGCCGCATACCAGGTGATAGAGCGTGGCTCCCAGAGAATAGATGTCGGTGCGGATGCCCAGGTCCTTCTCGCCCTGGGCCTGTTCCGGCGAGATGTAGTCCGGCGTGCCCAGAGCCGCGCCCGCCAGGGTGAGACTGGTGGCGGCCCCGCTGCCCGCCTGGTGGCGGGCCAGACCGAGGTCGGCCAGTTTCGCCGTGCCGTCATCGGACAGGAGGATGTTGGCGGGCTTCACGTCCCGGTGGAGCAGGCCCGCACGGGTGTGGGCGTGGTCGAGCGCCCGAGCCACGTCGCGAACGACCTCCAGGGCCCGTTTCTCCGGCAGATGGCCCTGCTCGACGAGCAGGTCCTCCACGCTGGGGCCATCGACGAACTCCATCACGAAGTAATAGAAGCCCGACGCGTGGCCCGCATCGATGGCCTGGACGATGTTCGAATGGTTCAACTCGGCGGCGGCACGGGCCTCTCGAAGGAACCTCTCGACGTACTGCGGGTTGACCGCGAGCTGCGGCGGAAGCACCTTGATTGCAACGGCCCGGTTCACCGAGACCTGCCGGCCCTCGAACACCGTGCCCATCGCACCGCGCCCGATCTCCCGGACGATCTCGAACCCGCCCAGCATCCGCTTGCGGGAACCGGACTCCTTGCCGTCGTGCGAACGATCCTCTGCCATACGCGCTGCCCCACTCTTCTTGAACCGGCAGCAGTCGACCGCATATAACACGTCAGATACATGAAACGATAACTCGGTAAAACCAGTTTGTCAAGACACAAACTCGATCTCACAACGGAAACGCGCAGGTACATGGTATCCACCTTGCGGCGGCGGACGGGGGGCCGCGCCTGGGCGATGTGACGGGGATGAAAGGAGCCCAGAGGGCGACCGGATGCCAGCAATCAGGGCCCATCGCGGACTCCAATGTGCAACCTTCCAAGCTCGAGAAATCTTGGAACCGTTTGTTGCCGAAGGAGCCTCTTGCTACGCTCCAACGCGCTGACAGGTCCGGCGCACCGAAATATCCGATAAAGCAAGCAGACAAGCCAAATGGCGGCCTTTCGGCCACGAAAATCAACCGCGAAGTCCTCCCGATTATCCGCTAATCGCAAAAAATAGATGAGACAAAATCGGCTCGACTGCAGATGTAGTAGGTAGCGGAAAATGTGTTCGACTACTCTGCAGGAGCGAAAACGTGCCGCGACGAAAACGGAAATCGAGACGCGACCCGGCCGGCGCCCTCCCCCACAGGCGGCGGCGTCGCGAACTGACGCCGGACGAGCGGCGGCGTGAGATCGTCGAGGTCCTGGCGGCGGGGCTGGCCGAGATGCCGGCCGCACTGACACTGCCCGACGGCTCGGCCGCGATACCATCGCCGGACAGGCCGCCCGAAGAATCTTCCAGAATGCCGCCAGAAAGGACTTGAGCTTTCGCCGGATAAATGGCTCAGTGTCAGGGACGAGCGGCTTTACGAGGCCGCGTTGTAGCAAACGCAAACGTTCGGAACGGAGAACAAGATGGCAGAAACGAAGATCGACGTGGCGGCCGAACTGGCGGCGTTGAAGAAGATGACGGCCAAACAGCTCCGGGCGAAATACCTCGAGCTGTTCGACGAGGAATCGAGGTCGGGCAACCGGCGATGGCTGTTCCGCCGGTGCGCGTGGCGGCTCCAGGCGCTGGCCGAGGGCGGCCTGTCCGATCGGGCCAGACGCCGGGCGAAGGAGCTCGCCCGGGACGCAGACATCCGCCTTCGGCCGCCACGTGGAATGAACATGGCCCGGCCGGCCCGGCTTCCCGACGTAACGCGGTCGGCCCGGAGAATGACCCGGCAACACGACCCACGGCTGCCGATGCCCGGCTCGCAACTGACCCGCATCTACAAGGGCCACGAATACGTCGTCGAGGTGCTCGCCGAGGGGTTCGAGTACGAGGGCGATGTTTACCGAAGTTTGTCGGCTGTGGCCCACGCCATTACCGGCAGCCACTGGAACGGATTCCTGTTCTTCAACATCGAACCGCCAGGAAAGGATAGCGAGTGACCGACGACAAAGCGAGACACATTCGCTGCGCCATCTACACCCGCAAGAGCACCGAGGAAGGTCTCGAGCAGAAGTTCAACTCGCTCGACGCCCAACGCGAAGCCGCCGAGGCCTACATCGCCAGCCAGCGATCCGTGGGCTGGGAGTCGCTGCCCCAGAAGTACGACGACGGCGGGTTCTCCGGCGGCGACACCGACCGGCCCGCGTTCCAGCGCCTGATGGCCGATGTTCGGGCGGGCAAGATCGACTGCATCGTGGTCTACAAGATCGACCGCCTGTCCCGCTCACTGCTCGACTTCGCGAGCATGATGGGCGTACTCGAGGAGTACGAGGTCTCGCTCGTCTCGGTCACCCAGCAGTTCAACACCACCAGTTCGATGGGCCGGCTCACGCTGAACATCTTGCTCTCGTTCGCCCAGTTCGAGCGCGAGATCATCTCCGAGCGGACTCGCGACAAGGTCGCCGCCGCCCGCCGCAAGGGGAAGTGGACCGGCGGTCCACAGATACTCGGTTACGACATCGCCAAGAAGAACGGCGACAGCCAGCTCGTTATCAACAAAGGCGAGGCGGAGCGGGTTCGCAGCATCTACGAGCTGTATCTCGAAGAGGGATCAATGCAGGCGGCGCTCAAGGTGATCCGGAAACGCGGCTGGACGACCAAGCGGTATCGGACGAAGAAGGGGCATTTCCGGGGCGGCTCCGAGTTCAGCAAGTCGACGCTCCAGAAGCTCCTCACCAACCCGCTGTATCTGGGCAAGATGACGTACAAGGGCGAGGTCGTCGAGGGGCAGCACGACGCGATCATCGACGAGGACCTGTTCGCCCGCGTGCAAGGCCTGCTCGGCCGCAACCGGCACTCCGGCGGCCGGCACGTCCGAAACAAATACAACGCCCTGCTCAAGGGAATCGTCCGGTGCAAGCACTGCGGCTGCGCGATGAGCCATCATTTCACCAAGCGGGGTAATCGGCGGTACCGGTACTACGTCTGTATCCGGGCGCAGAAGCTTGGCTGGGACGAGTGCCCGGCGCCGTCACTGCCAGCGAAGGAGCTCGAGGACTTTGTCGCCGAACAGATCAAAGGTCTGGGCAAGGACACCACGGTCATTGCGGACAGCGTACAGGCGACACAGGACCGGCTTCAGGATGAAGTCGTCGAACTCGAACGGCGACGGGGCGAGATCGAGAGCCGTATTCGGGCGCTCGGACGCCAAGTGGGCGAGGTCGCACCTCGGGCGGGATTCGACGAGGCGGCCACTCAAAAGCTCGGCCTGCTCCAGGAGGAGATGCGGCTCGAACAGAAGGAGATCGCCCGGCTCAATAAGGAGATGACGGTGATCCGCAAGCGGATGCTCGACCCTGATGAGCTGGCCGGGGCCGTCGAGGCGTTCGACCCGCTGTGGCAGTCGCTGTCGCCGACCCGCAAAGCGCAGTTGATCCACTTGCTGGTGGACCAGGTCGAGTACGATGGTCGGGCCGAGACCATCTCGGTCACGTTCCATCCGACCGGGATTCAGACTTTGATCGATGAGAATCAGGAGGCAGCCGGATGAGCGAGGGGCACACGGTAACGAAACGCATCCACTTCAGCATGGCGAACAAGGGCAGGCGGGAGCTCAAGCCCGGCCCGCAGCCGGTTCGTGACACGCCCAACGGCCGCGTCCCGCGCGTGTCGCGCCTGATGGCCCTGGCGATCAAGTTCGACCATCTGCTGGCCACCGGTGCCGTTCGCGACCAGGCCGAGTTGGCCGAACTCGGCCACGTCACCCGCGCCCGCGTCACTCAGATCATGAACCTGCTCTACCTCGCTCCCGACATCCAGGAAGATATCCTCTTTCTACCCCGAATCACCCGCGGCCGCGACCCCATCACCGAACGGCATCTGCGGACGATTGCGGCTGAATCGAGCTGGCTTCGACAGCGGCGGTTATGGAACCAGCTCGCGGATTAAACGCCTGCTGACGAGGCGGAATCCCCTGTTTTCCCGTCCCGAGTCAGTCGTCGCTGAGTCGCGACATGAGTTCGGCTTCCATTCTGGCCAAGATATCATCCAACATCTTGATATGGGCCTGACACACGCAGTTTCGGTTTAAATATGTCATCGTACATCCCGAACAGATGGCGACTGGAGAAGATCATCTCCTTCACGAATCCATCCGTACCCGCGCGATTGTCCTCGAACGTCCCGACAACGATGGCTGAGGGATCGAATAATTCCATCGAAATCTCCGGTGCAACGAGATGCGCGACTTGACGGGGCAGAGCCGGCGCAGTATGATTCCGGCTCGACAATTTATCCCTGAATGGAATAGGTGCATTCACCTCTCTTCGGAGAGATCTAGGGTCCGCGTCCGAGCCGACAGGCTGCGGGACGGCGGCCCTTTTTTTATGCCTGCCCACTTTGGTGCAGGCGGTTCTTGTTCGGCCAGAGTGCCGGGAAAGGAAGTCTGTTCATGGCAGAATGTCTGAAGCTGAAACGGTTCACAAACGTGGCGATTTTGAAACGAATCCATTTTCCACTGCTACTGGAATTCCTCGACTCGAACGAGAAGTTCCGGACGTTCCTGGCCGATCGGAAACTGGTCTGGACGACCGACCCGGACCGTTTCGACTACGAGCGTCTGGCGGGCATCCTGATATCGCCGGACGTCGATACTCCGGCCGAGCTGCTCGATGCCCTGTACTTCGTCGACAACCTGGCCGACGCAGACCACAACGAGCGCATCATCGAAGAGTGCCAAGAGGCCGGGTTGGACCTCGGGGCGGACGACCTGTCGCCCGAGGACCTGACGCTACGGGCGTGGCTGGCGGACCCTGACATTCTCGAACGCGTCCACGCCGAGAAGTACCGCATTCGGCCTAAGCGGTTCGAATCGTACTACACAGCCTGCCGACATCCGCTTCCGGACCTGGACTATCCGTCGGCGGAGGTCCTCGTCGAACTGGAGAAGGACCTGAACGAATGGTTCACCTTCAAGAAGAAAGGCCGTGGGGCGAGGGTATTCCCCTTCCCCCGAAACGACGGCTTCTGGTTCCTGGTCCGGCACGGACAGCAGCTCAAGCGCGAGGGCACGGTCGAGGCGAGCGGAGACCCCGGTCGCGTCTTCTACCGCCCCGAGAAATTCGACGTACTGGTCTACTATCCCGATAAGGGCGAGCTGGCGATCTACACCGAGACAAAGGGCGAGCGGAAGGCGTACTGCCAGTACCTCGGCAAGCACCTCTTCGGCGACCCGCAATTCTTTCAGGTCGACGCCGCCGCCAAGTATACGCTGACGCCCCTCATCGACCAGGGCCGTGATGCCCTGGTATGCAGCGATATCGAGGGGGTCCAGCACGTCCGGCTCTACGAGCTGCACATCGACCACAACAGCGATCAGATGGACACCGAGGTCCGGAAGGCCCGGGATGTATTCAGTGTGCTGGAACGCCACAACCGGGACCTTCGCGTCGAGCAGCCGTTCATCGAGTTGATCAAAGCCAAATTCAAGGTGACGTTCGACGGCGGCCTGGAGCGGACGGTCGTGGTCGAGCCGCCGAATGTCGCGTCGTTCGACCGAGAAGCCGACAGCGACCTCGTGCACGACTGGCTCTGTCTGCGCAACTTCATCTGCAACCATAACACTGGGGAACGGGCTGATGGCGGACCTGACCAAGGCGTGGCGGCTGGTTGAAATACGGCATAGCCGGAAGGCGGTCATGGCCGAATGGGCAGCAGCGGCAGGAGATGCCCTGCCGGCGTTTCAGCCGCTGCTGCACCCCGCCGATGAACTCGCGACTGCCTGGCCGAATCCACGCCCATACGGACGATGGATGTTGGATGTGATTCACCACCGGGACGGCAGCATCGTCGCCGTCGACGAGGCTGACTATGAGAACCGGATCGACCTCGAGCCGGCTGATATCGTTTTGTATCGGCTCGACTTTGGTTCGCTTCGACGGGCGTTGAGCGATGCTCTCGCGGGGATCAAGATCGCCAGGACCCCGGTGGACCAGCGCGGGTCGCGTCTTCAGATCGGGAACTGGGAGCCGAAGAAGGCGGCGAACTTTCCCGTGCACCTGCTGCTGTGCCAAAACCAGGAATGGCTGCGCCGGGAGGTGCTTGAGTTGGTGACGGCTCCAAGGAGCACCAGCGCAATCCTCCTGACACCGACTCGTGCAAACTGGAACGCCGAACTCGACACTCTCGCTCGGTCGAAAGAAATGCTGCTTGTCCCGCTCTGCGAAGTTGTCGAAGCCGCTGGCGACACGCTCGAAGAGACGCCCGCCTGGGGTGAGTACCTGCAGACGTTCGCCCAGATGATAAAGCTGAAGCTGCCCACCAATTACCGCAACAGGAAACCGGTGCCGCGGCGAGCCGTACTGACCGCCAAGATCGAGAAGCTGAGGAATGCTATTGTCGAGCACATCTGCGCGATGCGAGAAGGTGTGTTGGCCAACATCGACGCTGGCAAGGGTGCACAGCTTCCGCTTGCTCTCTCGAAGAAGCAGTGGGCGGAGCTCGCCGGGCTGAAGCCATACCACGTGACCCGCTCCCTCAAAGCCGATCCCCAGTTGCGAGAGCTTTACCGCATCGCCAACGACGTCGAGCAAGTTCTGAAGTTCGGACGGCGATAACCCGGTCCGGTCATGGACCAGATTCCCGACGGTGATACCCACGCTCTCGCCATAATTCCTCGACCGCAAATACCCTGCCTCCCGCTCGGCCCTCTGAACGCGCTCCTTCCATAACACGACACCCAGCCCCAACCGGCCCTTCTGATCATAGGCGTTTTTGCACTTACGGCGTTTTGCTGCAAGTGCAAAAGCGTTTTTTCATGTACGTAACGTTCGCCTGCACAAGGCGATACGTGCCTCTCCAAACTTCTTCACCACGCTATCTGCAAATCCGTCGGAGGTCGAGGCGGCCTGCTGTGGGCCGCGAAGCGCGACCTCCAGCGAAGGAGATTTGCAGATGGCTACAAAAGCTGAGCGTGTTGGTAGTGAGGTTATTGATGAGTACGCACTGTCCCGGATCGACCACAATGTGCGATACCTGGGGACGCAGTTTGGTCTGAGCCATGATCAGCGGGAAGACTACCGACAGGACATGGTAGTCGAGTTGCTCCGGGCGTTCCACCGGTTCGACCCCGAGAAGGCGAGTCGGAAGACGTTCATCAACCGGGTGCTGGGGCGGTTCGTGAAGTACGTTGTCCGAACCTCCTGCGCCCGCGAACGGCAAAGCTGCCACACCCCGGTCGCTTTCGACGATATCTGGGTCGGGTTCGAGCCGCCGGTCAACGAGGCACGAACGGGCGAACTCGATGAACAAAGCCGGTGCGAACTGCGGCTCGACATGACGGCGGTGATCGAGCAGATGCCCGAGCGCGTGCAGCGCGTCTGCCTTGAACTGATGAAATCCGACCCCTCCGAAGCGGCCCTTAGCCTCGGAATTTGCCGCCAGTCTATCCACCGCAACATCAAAGAGATACGGACATTTCTCACCGAGGCTGGGATAAAAATCCCGACAAAACGATGAGACAAAATCGGCTCGACTGCAGATGTAGTAAGTAGCGGGAAAACACTCAGAACGAATGGAGATGAGTAATGACAGACGTTGATATCGATCTCGATGTCCTGATCGATAAGCCGATGGATGCCTACTCGGCGAAGGCGGGCGAGTACCTGACCAGCCACCAGTTGCCAGTCATTCGGGTCCGCTTCGAGCCGCCGGTCAACGAGGCACGGACGGGCGAACTCGATGAACAGATGCGTTGCGATCTGCGGCTCGACAAGGCGACGGTAATCGAGCAGATGCCCGAACGCGAGCAGGATATCTGTCGGGAACTGGTGAGATATAGCCCTCTGAGGCGGCCAGGTTTTCGAAATTCGTCACCAATTTATATCTACCACAACATCAAGGAGATACGGGCATTTCTCACCAAAGCCGGGATAAAAAAAGGGAAAAACGATGAGACAAAATCGGCTCGACTGCAGATGTAGTAAGTAGCGGGAAAACACTCAGAGCGAATGGAGAAGAGCAATGACAGACGTTGATATCGATCTCGATGTCCTGATCGACGAGCCGATGGATGCCTACCTGGAGAGGGCGGGCGAGTACCTGACCAGCCACCAACTGAAGGATTTCCGGCAGAGCCCCCTGCTCTATTACCGCAAGGTGACCGGGCTGGCGCCCGAGCCGGGCGACCGGCCGGCGTTCCTGGTCGGACGTGCGGCCCACACCCTCATCCTTGAGGGCCGGGCCGCCTACGAAGCGGGCTACGCCGTCGGCGGGCCGGTGAACCCGAAGACGGGCGAGGTCTACGGCAGCCGGACGAAGGCATTCGCCGAGTGGGCCGAACGGGAGGGCAAGCCGGTGCTCACCCCCGACCAGGCGGACCTGGTCGAGGGGCTGAACGCTGCCGTCCGCGCCCACGAGGCCGCCGTCGAGCTGCTCGCCGACGGGGTCGCCGAGGGCGTGGTCCGGGCCGACTACCGCAGCCTCGCCTGCCAGTCGCGGATCGACTGGCTCCACCCCGAGCGCGGGATCGTCGACCTCAAGACCTGCGACGACCTCGCCTGGTTCGAGTCCGACGCCCGACGGTACGGATACCTGCACCAGATGGCGTTCTACCAGGCCGTGCTTGGGCAGGCCGTCGGCAACCTCGCCGACATCCCCGTCCACATCCTGGCCGTGGAGAAGAAGGAGCCCTACCGGTGCGGCGCCTGGCGGCTCGCACCGGACGTCCTGAAGTACGCACGCAGGGAGAACGAGGAGGCGATGGATCGCCTCAAGCAGTGTCGTGCGACCGACACCTGGCCGACCGGCTACGGCGAGGTCCGCACGTTCGATTACCTGTGACCGAGAGGAGGAACCCGCAATGACAGTCGTTGTGATCGTGTTGGCACTCGGCGTCGCCGGATGGCTCGCGTGGGCCATCGTGGACATCGCCGACCACTACCGCGGCCGGGGCCCCTGGGACCCCGAGTCGTGGGACTAGACGAGAGGAGGTACCGCATGAGCAAGCTGTTGGACCAAGTGCAGAGCGGGAAGTCGGACGTGCCCCGCCGTGTGATGCTCTACGGAACGCACGGGATCGGCAAGTCGAGCTGGGCGGCGTGCGCCCCGCGTCCGATCTTCATCCAGACCGAGGACGGGCTGGGCCAGATCGACTGCGACCGGTTCCCGATGCCGGCGAAGTACGAGGACGTGGTCGACGCCCTGTCCGAGCTGTACCTGGCGGACCATCCCTACCGCACGGTGGTCATCGACACCCTCGACTGGCTCGAGCAGTTGATCTTCGCCGAGGTCTGCCGCCGCAAGGGGGTGAAGAACATCGAGGACATCGGGTACGCCAAGGGGTACACGTTCGCCCTCACCCACTGGCGGGAGGTCCTCGACGGCCTCGACGGGCTCCGGAACGACCGGGGGATGACCGTCGTCCTCATCGCCCACTCGAAGATCGAGCGGTTTGAGAACCCCGAGACCGAGACCTACGACCGGTACACCCCGCGCCTGCACAAGCACGGCTCTGCGCTGGTGTGCGAGTGGTCGGACGAGGTGCTGTTCGCCAC
>PUPC01000307.1 GCA_003553185.1 Planctomycetota bacterium
CCAGCGGGAGGTGGTGGAGAAGCTGCGCACCTATTGGACGCTTGCCGTGGTGCCGCCCCTGGTGGCGGGCTACGTGGGGCTGATCTCACAGATTTCAGGGTCGCTGGAGGGATACCCGTTCCTGGTCCGCACCATCCGGTGGCTGTCGGAAGTCGGTTTTGTGTGGATGGTGTTCCTCGCCCTCTACTGGCTTCTTCCGAACACCCGGGTGCGGTTTGCCCCGGCGGCGGCTGCGGCGTTGTTCAGCGCGGCCCTGGTACAGGGGCTGGTCCAGTCGACGATGCTTGCGACGTGGCTGTTCGGGCGCCGCGCCCAGACGCTTGGCGAGTTATACGGGACGACGGTCGCGGTCATCCCGCTGTTCGTGTTCGTGATATACGTGCTCTGGCTGATCGCGCTGTTCGGGGCCGAGCTGGCGTATGCGGGCGAGAACGTCGAGAACTACGCCCGGGACCGTCGGACGCAGCGGTTGAACCAGGCGGCCCGCGAGGCGATGGGGATCAACTGCCTGCTCGAGGTGGCGGGGCGATTCCATCGCGGGCAGCCGCCGCCGTCGACGGCCGAGCTCGCCGAGTGGGGCGACGTGTCCACCGGGCTGATCGGCGATATGCTGGGCCTGTTCGAAGAGGAGGGCCTGGTGCGAAGCACCGGGGCGGGCTCGGACGCCGTCTGGCAGCCCGCTCGGTCGCTGGAGAAGGTCCGGCTGGCAGAAGCTCTGGACTGTGTGCGGCGGACACGGGGCGGAGAGCTGACGTCCCGACAGGCCGATGCGCTCGACGACCAACTCGAACAGTTGCTCCAGAAGGCGGAGACGCTGGGCCGGGAGGCGCTGGACGAGACCACCCTCGCCGGCCTGGTGACGGAAGGACAGCAGTCCGGCGAGAGCACCTGACGGTCAAGCGGCGGCTCCACAGCGCGAACTCTCATCCCACAGGCCACAACCCGGTCCGGAGAGGCCCGGCCGAGGCGCGGCCAGCCAAGCGCCGGCTGCGTCCTGTGTCCGGCCTGTTCGGAGTCCGGCGTCGGCTAGTTTTCTGTTGCGCCGGGCTCGTAGGTCACAAAGATCAGGGCGGTGATTATGGCGACCAGGGCCACTGACATGATAAAGACCAGGCAGCCGAAGGCGCCGGCTTCCATCTTCTCGGGCTCGCCGGCCAAGCTCGCGATCTCCTCGTCGGTCAGTACCGAGAGCCGCTCGTCGATCTCGTCGGCGTTGTAGCCCCGGTTGGCCAGCTTGACCGCCAGACGGACCTCGGGCGAAGCGGCGACGGCCGCCTCAATGAGGGCCTGCTGCTGCGGGGTGAGCTGCTCGGCCGCCGCGACCGGCTCGTCGGCCGCCACGGCATGGGGATATCCCAAGCCGATGGCAAACGCGGCCAGGCATCCGAGAAGCAGCCCCAGGTGAAAACTTTTCTGTCCGATCATCTCTCGTCCCTCCTGTCGTGTCTAATTGAAACAAAAACAGAGTGTCCACGTGCGGGCATCAAGGGCCTCACACACAAAAAAAGCATACTTGTTCAGAGCCCGGTGTGTCAAACCGAATTAGCGTTTTTTTCTGACCCCGGACCGATTGTCCGGTCATCCCCGCCCGATCGGCCCGTCGGCCATAATTTGGACGAACTGCTGGGCGAGCGCGGGGTCGAACTGAGTGGCCATGTTGCCCTCGATCTCGTCCAGTGCCTGGCGATGGGTTTTGGCTTTTCGGTATGGTCGTTCGGAGGTCATCGCGTCGTAGGAGTCTGCGATGCTGAGTATGCGGGTGAGGAAGGGCAGTTCCTCGCCTTTCAGGCCGTCGGGGTATCCGGTCCCGTCCCACCGCTCGTGGTGATGGCGCACCACCTCTCGTGCCCGGTCGAGGAACCCGAGCGATTGCACGATGCGTTCGCCCTTGGCGGGGTGTTCCCGCATCAGGCCCCATTCGTCATCCGACAGGGGGCCGGCCTTGTGCAGCGTGGCCTCCTGGATGCCGAGCTTCCCGATGTCGTGGAGCCGTCCTGCGTGTCGGAGCGTCTCGATGCTGGCGGACGTCACCCCCAGCGTCTTGGCCAGGCGGGAGGCATAGTCGGTCACCCGGGCCGAGTGCCCGCTGGTATACGGGTCTCGTGCCTCCAAGCTTTCGGCGAGTGCCTGCACGGCGCTCAAGCTGTTCTGCTGCACGGTATCGAACAGGGCGGCGTTTTCGATGGCCACGGCGATCTGGTCGGCGATGGCGCCGGCGAACTCGCGGTCGCTTTCGGTGAACGGCCGGCCGTCGTCCTTGCTGGTGAGGTTGAGCACACCCAGCACCCGCTTCTGGCGGACCAGGGGCAGGCACAGGAACGATTGGCCGCGATAGTTCATCGAGTATTCGGTCGCGAAGATGGGGCTTTTCGACAGGTCGGAGATGAGCAGCGGCTCCTTGTATTCGGCGACCCATCCGGCCACCCCGTCGCCCCGTTTCCGCTCCTTGCCGAGCACGTTCTGGGCGTTCGGGCCGTGTGCCGCGCGGACGACGAGCCATTGGCCGCCGGGCCGGGCGAGCATGATCGAGCTGTCCTCGAGCTGCATCTCGCGGGCGATCAGCTTGAGGCACACGTCCAGCAGCCGGTCGAGATCGAGGATCGACCGGATCGCCCGGGTCACCTCCATGATGGTGTTGAGCTGCTGGACCCGCTGCTCCAGCCGGCGGTTGGTTTCGAGCAAGCTTTCGCTGGCCCTGAGCATCTCCCCCTTGAGATCGGCCTTGTGCCGCTGCAGCTCCTCGTTGGCCGACTTGAGCCGGCCGATCAGTTCCCGGTTCCTGCGGCGGAGGAGCTTGGACTCGAGCCCGCGTTTGACGACCTTTCGCAGCTCTTCGATGTTGAACGGTTTGGTCACATAATCGTCGGCCCCGTACCGCATGGCCTCGACGGCGGTCTCGACGGTGGCATAGCCGGTGAACAGGACCGCGGTGGTCTCGGGCCACTGTTTCTTGACCTGTCGGATCAGGTCGGTGCCGCTCATCCCGGGCATCTTCAGGTCGGAGATGACCATGTCGTAGGGCTGCCCGGCCGTCCGCTCCAGCGCCTGCTCTGCGCTCTGGCAGGTCTCGACCTGGTAGCCGTCGTCGCCCAGCATCTCGCGCAGGAGCGAGCAGATGTTCTGTTCGTCGTCCACCACCAGCAGGCGGGGTCGGCCGGTCGGGTGCTCTGACTGTGACATGGTGTTGCGGCCTCCGTTCGGCGGTGCGGTCATGAGTGTGCGGGGAATTCGATGGTGAACGTCGAGCCCTGGCCCGGCTGGCTTTGTGCCTGGATGGTTCCGCCGAAGCCCTTGACGATGCCGTAGGCGGTGGCCAGGCCGAGGCCCATGGCGGGGCCGTCATCCTGGGTGGTGTAGAACGGCTCGAAGATGCGGGCCATCCGGTCGGGATCGATCCCGTCGCCCGTGTCCGAGAATCGGATGAACACCCGCCCGTTGTCGCCGGCGGTCGTGATCTCGAGGGTCCCGCCGTCGCCCATCGCCTGCCGGGCGTTCGCAATCAGGTTCTCACAGGCGCGTTTGAGGGCTTCTTCCTCGGCGAGGATCGCGGGGAGGTCGGGCTGGAGCGACTGTTCGATCTCGACCTCCGGCGCCCCGTCGTCCTCGTCCGCTGAGGCGTCGATTGCCGATCCGATCACCTGGTTCACGTCGATTGCCTCCGGCCGCACATTGGCCCGGCCCGACAGGAGCAGGAGGTATCGGACGGTATCGGCGATCCGGTCGCACTCGGTCAGCATGGTGGAGAGCACCTCGTCGGCATCCTCGGGCGGTTCGTCCTCGGACCGCAGCAGTTGCAGGTAGCCGACGACGGTGGTGAGCGGGTTGTTGATGTGGTGGGCGACGCCTGCGGCAAAATCGCCCAGCCAGCGGAACTTCTCTTCTACGCTCGCCTCGGGCGACCGGTCAGCGGTCCGGCCGTGCCTGGCGATGAGCGCCCGGAGTTCGTCGGGGTCGACCGGGGTGGCGAGGATGGCGTCTGCGCCCAGGCCCAGCACCGGTGCGGCCCGGCGCCGGGTGGCCGGTCCGACCGCGCCGAGCATCAGGCAGTCGGGTGCGACCTCGCGTGCCGCTTCGAACACCTCCAGCATCTGGTCGTCGAGCCGCCCGACGCTGATGACCATGAGGTCGGCCGGCGACCGGGTATGGGCGGTCAACGCTTTCAGGGGGCTGGCGATCCGCTCGACGTGGTGGCCTTCTCCGGCGAGAGCGTCGGCTGCTTCGGCGAAGGCATCCGCGTCCTCGCCCACAAATATGGCTTTCATTATGCTGTCTTGGTTCACAGTGTGGCTCCGTTACGACGGCGATTTCGGGGGCCGGCTCATCGATTCCGGGACACTGCCCGCCCGATCGTCCGCCTTCTGTCCTTTCTTGTCGGTGAACGGGGGCAGAATGACCACGACCACCGTTCCTTCGTTGGGCTGGCTCGATACCAGCAGTCTTCCGCCGTGCTCCTTCACGATGTTGCGGGACAGGAACATCCCCATCCCCGAGCCCCCGCGCTTTTTCTTCGTGCTGTAGTACGGCTGGAACAGCTTCTCTCTCACCGCATCGGTCATCCCGCAGCCGGTATCGGCCATAACGACCTCGATCGCGCCGTCTTCGTTCTCTTGCGTGGTGACGGTCAGCGTCCCGCCCTGGGGCATCGCCTGCCGGGCGTTCATGATGATGTTGAGAAAAACCTGCTTGAGCTGGTCCGGGGTACCGCGGACCGTCGGCAGGTCGGCGGCCAGGTCGGTGATCAGCTCGATATTGTCGTTGCCGAACTGGTAACGCAGCAGAGTGAGGACTTCGTTCAGCAGCCGATTGACCGGGACAATCTGCGGCTCGGGCGGGCGTCGGCGGCCGAACGACAGCAGGTGCCGGATGATCCCGGAGATTCGATTGATCTCCTCGCTCATCAGCTCGAGTGCGCCGCGCCGTTTCTCGTCCGGGTCGGTCTCGGCAAGAAGAAGCTGCAGCCAGCCCGACACGGTGGTCAGCGGGTTGTTCACCTCGTGGGCGACCCCGGCCGCGATCTGGCCCAAGGCCATCATCCGCTCGCGATAGATCATCTCATCCATCGCAGCCGGGTCCGCCACCGTCTCGACGAGGATGAACGCACCGCGCTCGCCTGACGGGGCCGACCGGGCGGCCAACCGCCGAACTCGATATGCCGCCGACGGCTCGTCGCTCCGAACAAAGACCGACGTATCGGAGGACCACTCCGAGTCGAGCTCGACCTCCTCGCACTCGTCAAACAGCAGGCGCCAGTCCTGCCCGACAAACCGGTCGATGGGCAGCGGCTCCGGCCCGGGGACCTGGGCGCCGTACAAGACCCGCTCGCCGCCGTCCACCAGCAGGACCGCCTGGAGATGGCTGATTGAATCGTCCGCCGCTTCGATCTGGTTCAACAGGGAGAGTGCCGGCTTCTGAGATGTGTCACCCGCCATAATCGCTGTGCCCTCATCATAGACCGTCCCCTCAGATTTCCAAGTGCTGTTTGGTATATCGACATGCGAAAGCGAAATCTTTAGCCCTATCGCGAGACGGCACGAGAGAGGGGGAGAAAGTAACAGCCGATTGTTCTGTGACTTACGGGCGAGAGCGCCCGGACGGCGACCGGCGCGTCCGGGCCGTGACGGACGGAACGCGTCGCGCCCTGCCGTCGGTTGGAGGGTTGTCCGGCGGGCAAGTTCAGCCATCGCAGTCGGACCCGATGAGCGAGATGTGTTCTCCGCGAAAATGGCGGATGTTGCCCCGGCTCATCCGCAGTGCGATGCCGAACCGGACATCGACGTCGGCCACGGTCCCCTCGAACCGGCGGCCGTGCTCTTCCAGCACGATCCGACGGCCAAGGGTGGCCGAGCGCTCGCGCCACTGCTCGTTGATCGTGTCGATGTCGCGGTCGAGCTTGATCCGATACCATCGGTCGAGCTCGGCCAGCAGCGTCCGGACCAATTCCGGCCGGTCGATCGGTTCTCCGGCGGCCTCGGACAGCGATGTGGCGATGTCGGCGATCTCCGGCGGCAGCTCGTCCTGACCGGCGTTCACGTCGATCCCGATCCCGAGCAGCAGGTCCCGCCCGCCCGGTCTCTGGTGTGCCTCGACCAGGACCCCGGCCACCTTGCGCCCGCCGATCACCACGTCGTTGGGCCAGCGGATCAGCGCCGACAGCCCGGTGCTCGCCCGGATGGCGTCGGACACGGCGAGCCCGCCGATGATGGTGGTCACCGGAACGCTCCCCCGCCGGACCGGCGGGCTGAGCAGGACCGACATCCACACCCCTTTGCCCGGGGGCGACCACCAGCCCCGGCCGCGTCGGCCCCGGCCCTCGGTCTGGGTCTCGGCCAGGACCACCGTCCCCTCCGGCTCGCCCTGCCGGGCGAGGTCCCCGATCACGTCGTTGGTCGAGGTTACCCGCTGGAACACCCGCACCCGCCGGCCGACCACCCGCGTGTGGAGGCCGCGGCGGATGTCGTCGGCGTCGAGGAGGTCCGGCTCGCCCCGCAGGGCAAGGCCCCCGTCGTCGCTCTCGTCGATGCGGAAACCGCGTGCCCGCAGGCGGCGGAGCGCCTCCGGCAGGCCGGGCCCGGACGGGCCGACCGCCGACTCGGCCCGGGCGCGGGGCAGCCAGCCGGGCCGGGCCGATCGCAGGGTATCGAGCAATCGGTCGCTCATGCGGCCTCCACGTCCAGCGAAATGTCGAGCGCCGGGGCCGAGTGGGTGATCGCACCGACCGATATCCAGTCCACACCGGTCTCGGCCACCGCACGGACGGTCTCGAGTGTGACCGAGCCGGACGCCTCGACGATCGTCTCGGGCCGAGCCCGGCGCACTCGTTCGACCGCGTCCCGCATCGCCTGCGGGGCCATGTTGTCCAGCATCACGATGTCCGCCCCCGCCTCCGCCGCGGCCTGGGCATCGGCCGCCGATGTTACCTCGACCTCGATGCGGAGAGACTCGTCGGTTCGGTCTCGGGCGGCGGCTACCGCTTCGGCCGGCGACAGGCCCGAGATCGCGAGGTGGTTGTCCTTGATCAGGACCTGGTCGTACAGGCCCATCCGGTGGTTGGCCCCGCCGCCGACGCCGACGGCGTATTTCGACAACATCCGCCAGCCGGGCAGGGTCTTCCGCGTATCGAGCACCTTCGCACCCGTCCCGTCGACCGCGTCCACATACCGGCGGGCCAGGGAGGCGATGCCGGAGAGCCGCTGGAGGAAATTCAGCAGGGTGCGTTCGATGGTGAGCATCGCCGCGCACGGCCCGCTCAACTCGCCGATCACGTCCCCCCGCCCGAGGCGGGAGCCGTCGGGCAGCGGCCGTTCGAGCCGCAGCCCTTCGCCCGTCGATTCGACCATTCGGCGGACGACGGGCATCCCGGCGAGCACCCCCGGCTCCTTTGCCGTCAGTTTGGCCGAGCCGGTGCGTTCCGGATCGACCAGAGCTTCGGTTGTCACGTCGCCCGTGCCGACGTCCTCGGCCAGCGCCCGGGCGATCAGGCCGTCAAGCACGGCCAAATCGAGCGGAATATTGCCCACAAACACCTCCTTGCGGGCAGTATATTCCGCCGTCCCGCCGGTGTCAATTATGCCCGTGGAGAGGGCCGCCTCGGCCCCCGAAAGGGCGGATGGCGGAGGAAATACGCGGGGAGTGCGCCCGGCGAGCGGTCAGCGGGCCTGGTCCGAGCGGAAGAGGTGGCGACGGAAGAACGTGTCGGGCAGTCGGCGAAGCACTTGGGTGAGCAGGAACACGCCGACCAGTGCGAACAGGAACCGCCCCCACAGGATGCCGGAATGGTGTGCGCCGAGTGCGGCCATCAGCAGGGTGTCCTCGATCAAGCTGTGGCACAAGCTCATCAGGGCGAGCGAGAAGAAGACGTCGCGTTCGCTCAATCGCCCGGACCGGGCCTCCTGGATAATCAGTCCGCCGCCGTAACACAGCCCCATCGTCATGCCGATGATGGCGATGGGCGCCGCCGACCGGCTCATCCCCAGCAGCCGGAGCACCGGCTCGAGCAGCCGCCCGAGCAGGTCGGTGATGCCGGACCACCGCAGGAGCCGCATCAGGAAGAGCAGCAGCAGGATGATGCCGAAGATGAGTGCCAGATTGCGGCCCTGGCCGACCGCCCAGGCCGACCACGAGGTGTCCGTCCGCTCGGGGTTCCAGAACGCGGTGCTCTGATGCTGGAGCAGGCCGGCCGTCGAGTAAACCACGTGGAGCAGGAACCCCAGCACCATCGAGCCGACGATGCGGAGCCCGATCATCGCTCGCATCCGCGGCCCGCTCACCTGGCAGATACGCCCCTCGATCGGCAGGGCGTGGGCGACCAGCACCATCGTCGAGAGTACCGTCACCTGGGCCACCGTAATCGACTCGGGGGCGACCTCGACAAACACCGCCATCGCCCCATAGAGGTTGGTGACCATCGCCGTCGCCCAGACCAGCCCCATCTCGCCCGGCAGGCCGAACACCCCCATCACCGGCCCCAGCGCCCGCCCGAGCACATCGAGCACGCCCAGCTCGGCGAGGATGCGAGTCGCCAGCAGGATCGGCACCATAATCTTGAAAAGGACCCACGCCGTCCGCGCGGCATCCCGCACGAGCTCGACGGCGGCATTCCGCAGGCGGACCGGCAGGGCGTTCCCGGTGTCAGTCATGCCATTAGGATATCCGCCAGACCCGCGCTGGCAAGTCGAGCCATCCGTTGCTGCCCGAAGCTTTTCGTCTGATGCCGCTCGTCCCGGCCGACTGCCGAGCCGCGTCGCCGAGCGACCGCTACTGTTGACGGGCCTGCGGTCGGGGGTACAATCCGGCAGATCGTATTCATGTCGAATGTCCTCAGAGGAGTGTGAGCAATGGAGAAGCTGGACCGCCGATACGAGAACCCGACGCCCGTGCCGGACTGGTGGACGTCCCAGTTCGAGCAGATCGAGGCCATCCTGGAGAACGAGATCGAACGCGGCGAGGTCCGAGTGCTCGCCACCAGCCCCGGCGGACGACCGGTCCACGCCGTCTTCTACGGCGAGGCCGAGCCCGCGTGCCGCGGCAAGGCCAATTTCAACTCGGCGGTCGCCGGCCGGCAGCCGAGCGCGTTTGTGGACCGGGCCGCCCGCAAGCGCCCGGTCGTGCTGCTGAACGCCGGGGTGCACGGCCAGGAGATGGAGGGGATGGTCGGCGTGCTGTCGGCCATTCGGATTATGGAGACCGGCCGCGACGTGCAGGGCCGGCCCCAGGAGGCCCTGCGCCGGGCGTTCGATACGGTCCGGCTGATCGCGATCCCCTGCGCCAACCCCGACGGCCGGTTCCGCGTGCCCTACGACGGGTGGGTCGGCCTGCCGAGCGAGGAGATGCACCGGGTGGGACAGGGCACCCGCCGCGACGGCTCGCTCTACGGCTGGCCGGGCTGCAAGGTGGTCCACCCGATGGTCGGCGACGTGGGCGACCTGGGCGGCTATTTCGACGACGCGGGCGTGAACATGATGCACGACGAGGTGTTCGACCCGATGAGCGAGACCACCGCCGCCCTGCTCCGGCTGATGGCGACCGATGCGCCCGACATCGTCGTCAACCTGCACAGCCACGAGAACCCGCCCTCGATCCACCAGCTCAGCTATGGGCCGAAGTCCGTCAAGGAACGCATCGTCGCCTACGCCGAGCGGGTTTACGCAGGGCTCGACCGCGCCGGCATCCCCCACATGGGCGTCCCCGAGGTCGTCCACGACGACATCCGGGAGGGGATGATGAAATCGTTCAACTTCGGCAGCGCGATGTTCCACGCCGGCGGCGGGCTGGTGTCGACCTACGAGTCGGCCCACGGAGTGAGCGACGGGCTGGAGCCGTTCGACTACGAGCGCATCCTCGAGGCCCACCACATCCTGTTCGGGGCCGTCGTCGAGACCGCCCGAGAAGGCGCCTCGGCCGCCCTATGACGCTTCCCGGCGGTGGCGCGGGACGATCCTCCGGCCGGTTTCACGTCCGCACGGCCTCCCGGCTGGACCCCGATGATGGCCCGGCGGGCTTGATTGACTGCCCGGCTCGTGGTAGAGTGCGTTTGTAGAGGTGGCCGGCCGGAGACCTTTCCCATGAGCGATGTTACACTCGATCCTTGCGAAGCGGCGGTGGGGTACGAGTTCAGGAATCGGCAGTGGCTGCGCCGCGCCCTGACTCATTCGTCGGACCGGGTCAGCCGGGGCACGAGCAACGAGCGGATGGAGTTCCTGGGCGACGCGATCCTCGGGATGATCGTGGCCGAGCACCTGTTCCTCGAGTACCCCGAGTTCCCCGAGGGCAAGCTGACCAAGATCAAATCGGTCGTCGTGTCCCGGCCCGCACTCGCCCGACAGGGGTTCTCCATCGGCTTGGACCGGTTTGTCATGGTGGGGCCGGGCATGCCGTCCGACGCCCTGCCCGAGACGGTGGTGGCCAACGCCTTCGAGGCGGTGATCGCGGCGATCTACCTCGACGGCGGCCTGCCCGCCGCACGGGTCTTCGTACTCGAGCACCTGAGCAAGGAGATCGAGACGGTCATCCGGGACCGGCACGAGAAGAACTACAAATCGCTGCTCCAGCAGCTCGTCCAGCGGAAGGAGGCGGTCACTCCCACCTATCAACTCATCGACGAACGGGGGCCCGACCACGCCAAGGAGTTCTGCGTGGCCGCAGTCGTCGACGGCAGGGTGTACGACCACGCCTGGGGGGCGAGCAAAAAGGCGGCCGAACAACTCGCCGCCGAGAAGGCATACAAGCATTTCCTCGACATATACGGCACGAAGGACGAGTGACCTGATGGCGAAAGACCAACCGACGACCAGCGAAATGCGGGCCGACCTGCTCGCCGAGCGAAAACAACTCAACCGGCTGCGAAGAAAGGCCGAGCCGGACGACCCGGAACGCAACCAGGCCGAGGAGCAGTACAAGGAGCACGCACTCCGGTATGCCCGGCACCGGATCGAACGATGCGCTGGGCCGGACTCCAGCGTGCTCGACCCGGCGATCTTCCGGGAATGCCTGTACCAGCTTGCAAAGCCCGGCCGGTTCGCCGGGGCCGACTACGCGCCCGGCTCGTCCCCGCTCGCTCGCGAGACGCTGACCGAGATGCTCAGCACGCCCCAC
>PUPC01000304.1 GCA_003553185.1 Planctomycetota bacterium
CGGCGTGGAGGGCCTTCTTGGAGATGGGGGCGGTGGTGATGGCGTCGAAATCGCCGGTCATCGTCCGGTCGATGGCGAACCGGACGTAATCGTAGGCGGCGTGCCCGCAGGTCGCGCTCATCTTTCCCGGGATGATGTCGTCGATGACGACGGTCTGGAGGTCCACGACGGTCGGCCCCTCGGGGTCGAACCCCTCCGCCAGGTCGTCGGGGTGGGCGTTGTCCACCTCGAGGGGGAGGCCCAGGCGTCCGGCGAGTGTACGGAGCAGTTGGGCGTTCCCCACGATGACGGGGACGCAGGCCTCGCGGACCTTGCGGTCGTTCACGGCCTTGATGGCTATCTCGGGGCCGACTCCGGCGGGGTCGCCCATGGTGATCACGATTTTGGGGCGGGTCATTCGTTCTCTTCGTTAAGGTCGTTGGTGAACCGGTACTGTCCGTCGAACCATTTGCCGAGATCGACCATCTTGCACCGATGGCTGCAGAACGGGAAGTTCTTGTCCTGTGTCAGGTCGGTTGCCTCGACGGGCTGTTTGCAGACGGGACAGGCCGTTCGGTTGCTGTCGGGGCTATTTGTCATCTTTCGAGGAGGCGGTTTTGGTGTCAGCGGCTCCATCGGACTTGGATGAATCGGCGGTCGATCGCTGTGTTCCGGCCGTCGCGCCGTTCGAGCGTTTGCGCTTGTAGTCGGTCTCGTAGAAGCCGCTGCCTTTGAAGATGACGCCGGCTCCGGTCCCGATGAGCCGCTTCACCCGGCCTTCGCATTTGGGGCAGGTTTGGATGGGCTTTGCGGTGATCGACTGGAATTTCTCGAAGGTGTACGAGCAGTCCTTGCATTGGTAATCGTATGTGGGCATCGATACTCCTTTATGACAAGTGTGTTTGTGGGCGCCCTGTCACGAGCGGCGCGGGTCTCGTGCGGCGGTCGGCGGCCGCGTCAGTCTTCGCCCTCCTGTGGTCGTGTTGACACTTTGACCTGGGCGGGTCGGATGACGAGGTCGCCCATTTTATATCCACGCCCCAGCTCTTCGGTGACCGTTCCCGGGGGCACCTCGTCGGTCACTTCGGTGACGATGGCGTGGTGGAATTCCGGGTCGAAGGGCCGGCCTTCGGCTTCGATGGGTTCGACGCCGCATTCGCCGAATATTTGCATGATTTGCGACTCGATGAGCTTGAACCCGCCGATGAGGGACGCCGTGTCGTGGTTTTCGTCGGCCGCGTTCAGGGAATGGGCCAGGTTGTCGAGGGCGGGCAGCAGTTTTTCGACGAAGTCGGCGACCGCGACGATGCTCGTCCTGCTCTGCTCGCGCTGGAACCTCTTGCGGAGGTTATCCAGGTCGGCCAGCGACCGGTGGTATTTGTCTTCGAGGTCTTCGACCTGTTGTTCGAGCTTGGCGATCTTCTGTTCAGCCAGTTCGAGGGCGGCCTCTTCCGGGCTGGCCTGTTCGGCTTCGGCCCAGTCTTCTTCGCGGGCGGGCTGCTCGCGATGTCCCTCCGCTCCGGAGCGGTCCTTTTCTCCGTGCCTTTTCTTTTTTTCGGTGCTGTTCCTGGAGCGTCCAGCCATCCTTCAGGTCTCCGTTCAGTCGGTGAACTTCCCTTTGATTCGGTCGAAGAAGCCGCTGCTGTGCGGGTTCACGTTCTCGTTTTCGACCTCGGCGAGTTGGCGGTAGAGTTGTTCCTGTTCGGTCGACAAGCTCTTTGGCACTCTAATGACCACCTGTATCAGCAGGTCGCCGTATCCGCTGCCCCGCAGTTTTTTGATGCCCTTTCCCTTCAGTTTGTATATCTGGCCGGACTGGGTACCGGGCCGGATTTTGAGGGTTGCGGTTTTTTTGTTGAGCAGGGGCACGTCGATTTTTGACCCGAGCGCGGCCTGGCTGGGCGAGATCGACCGTTGCATGATCAGGTCGGAGCCCCGCCGCTCGAATATCGGGTGCGGTTTGACCGAGAGGTGGAGGTAGAGGTCGCCTCTCGGTCCGATCGGGTCGCCCGCCTCGCCCTGGCCTTCCAGGCGCAGGGTCTGTCCGTTCTGGACGCCCGGCGGGATGGTCGCGTCGATGGTGGTCGGCTTGCGCACTTGTCCGGCCCCGTTGCATTCGGGGCAGGCCTTCTCGATGACGGTCCCCTTGCCTCGGCACCTGGGGCAGGCGGACCGCATGGTGAAGAAGCCGCGCGAGCTCTGGACCTCGCCCAGTCCGCGGCAGGAGGGGCAGGTCTGGGGGCTGGTGCCGGGAGCGGCCCCGTTGCCGCCGCAGGTGGGGCAGGGTTCATGCCGGGCGATCTGGATGTGTTTCTTGCAGCCAAATGCGGCTTCTTCGAAGGAGAGGGCGAGAGATTGTTCGATGGATACGCCGCGCCGCGGCCGCTGCCTCGTCCCGGTCCGGCCGCCGGTCCGGCCGCCGGCCCGGCCGCCGAAGATATCTCCGAAGATGTCTCCGCCGCCGGTTCCTCCGAACAGGTCGCTGAACGATGCGAAGATGTCTTCGACGCTGGCCCCTTCGAAGTTCGTCCGCCCGGTCCCTCTCAGCCCCTCTTCCCCGAACTGGTCGTAGCGTTGCCGCTTTTCGGTGTCGCTGAGCACCTCGTATGCCTCGGCGACTTCCTTGAACTTCGCCTCGGCCGCTTTCCGGTCGTCGGGGTTTTTGTCGGGGTGGTACTTGGCGGCAAGTTTACGGAATGCTCGTTTAATTTCGTCGGAATCGGCGTCTCTTGAGACGCCGAGGACGTCGTAGTAGTCTTTGTTTGCCATAACGCGGAGGTTGTCGTCGCGGGGGGATTACTCCTCGATCCTCTCCCGCAGTCTTCTGAAGAAGTCGGTGACCTCCCGTGCCCATTCGGCCCGGCCCTCGCGGGGTTGGATCTCGATTCCCGAGAACTTTTCGGCCGCTTCTGCGAGCACTCTCCTGATGTCGAAGAGCTCGGAGAAGTGCATCACTTCAATCAGGTCTTCTGCCATTCGGAGGTTGCCCTCCTCGCCGATCTGACGGATCTGGCGGGCGGCGTTCAGCCGGATCGAATCGTCGATGTCTTTATTGTGGACGATTTTCATCCAGAACCCGAGTTCGGCGTTCTGAGCCGGCAGGGGGTCGAGTTCGCTTATGTTCTGCCACCAGCTTTTGAATTCCTCGATAATGTCGGCCCGCCTGTGCGCCAGCGGCCATGCGGCCCTTCCGGTGAGGTCGTAGGCGAGGAGTTCGCCGATGGCTCTTGCTGCGGCCTGCTGTTCGTTCAGGTCGGCGCTTTCCAGCTTGGTGATGAGGACGGGGACGACTTCGACCGCTGCCCCCAGTTGGCCCAGCGCCCGGATGGCGGTGAGCCGGACCATCTTGCTGTCTTCCCGCTGACTCAGTTCCTCGTCGGAGAGGCCGGGCTCGCGCTCAGCGATGGCCTTTGCGACCTCGGACTCGCGTTCGAGCAGGCGGATCAGCACCGGGGCGCTCTTGATGTCGCCCACCTGGCCGAGTGCGTCGGCGGCGATCATCCGCAGGGCCGGTTCATTGTCGTCCTCGGTCAGCAAGTGGAGCCGGTTGCGAGTCGCTTCGTCCGAATACCCGGTTTTCTGTATCAGCCGAGCGGCGAGGAAGCGCACCGTGGAGTGGTGGTCCTGTGCGAGCAGTTCGGCGACTTGTTGGCCGACGTTCTCGAGGTCCTCGGCATTCATCTCGTGCAGGGCGGTGAGTGCGTCGAGGCGGACGGCCCAGTGGTCGTCTTCCAAGGCCAGCTCCAAGAGGGGCCGCACGGCGTCTCGTCCGTGTTCGGACAGGTTCTGGCGAGCGGTGAGCCGCCTGTCGACCCAGTATTCGTGCTTTCTCGCCGGCCAGTCGTCCTCGGAGATGTCGGCCGGCGGCGGGGGGGCGGCCGGCGGTTCGGGCGATGCAAGGATTGCGATTTCGTCCGCGATCTCGGCGGCGTCGGCACTGCCGGTCGATACGAGGAGCCCGAGGCCAATTATGGCGCAGAGCGCAATGAGAGCCGTGCTATTCCGAACGCGTTTCACTGTTGCCCCTTTCTGTATGGGTGCGGTGCCCGCCCGGCGGCCACTCGAGGGGGCGGGCACGTCGCGTTACCATCCGGCCGTCAAGAGACGCTCTCGGCGACGGCCTCTTCTTCGTCCTCCAGCTCGGCCACCATGGTGTTCGTTGTGAGCAGGAGCCCGGCGATGCTTGCCGCGTTCGACAGGGCGGCCTTGACCACCTTGGCGGGGTCGATGATCCCGGCCTTGACCAGGTCGGTGTACTTGCCGGTCATCGCGTTCAAGCCCTCGTTCGGGCCCAGCTCCATCACTTCGGTAACCACCACCTCGCCGTCGAGCCCGGAGTTGTCGGCGATCTGTCGGAGCGGTGCGGAGAGCGATCGGGCCAGGATGTCGGCCCCGATCTTCTCGTCGCCCCGCAGCCGGTCGCGGGCGGCCTTGACCGCGTCGGCCGAGCGGAGCAGGGTGACGCCGCCGCCGGGGACGATCCCCTCTTCGGCGGCCGCCTTGGTCGCGTGGAGTGCGTCCTCGACCAGCGCCTTCTTCTCCTTCATCTCGGTCTCGGTCGCGGCTCCGACCTTGACCACGGCCACGCCTCCGGTCAGCTTGGCCAACCGCTCCTGGAGTTTCTCGCGGTCGTAGTTCGACGTGGTGGCGTCGATCTGTTTTCGGATCAGGTCACACCTCGCCCGGATGTCGGCCTTCTTGCCGGCACCGCTGACGATGGTCGTGTGGTCCTTTGTGATTATAACCTTTTCTGCGGTGCCGAGGTGCTCGGTTTGCACCGCGTCGAGTTTGATGCCCAAGTCCTCGGAGATGACCTGGCCGTTGGTGAGGATCGCGAGGTCCTCAAGCATCGCCTTGCGCCGGTCGCCGAAGCCGGATGCCTTGACCGCGCAGCACTTGGCCACGCCGCGCAGCTTGTTCACCACCAGGCCGGCGAGCGGCTCGCTCTCCACGTCCTCGGCGATAACCAGCAGCGGCTTGCCCATCCCGACCACCTGCTCCAGCAGCGGGACAAACTCGCGCAGGTTGGAGATTTTCTTCTCAAAGAGCAAGATCAGCGGCTCTTCGAGGACGGCCTCGAGGGTGTCGACGTTGGTGATGAAGTAGGGCGAGATGTAGCCCTTGTCGAACCGCATGCCCTCGACGACCTCGAGCTGGGTGTCGATGGTGCGGCCCTCTTCCACGGTGACCACGCCGTCGGCGCCGACCTTCTCGAGAGCGTCGGCGAGCAGGTTACCGACCTTGGCGTCGTTGTTCGCCGAGATGGTCCCCACCTGGGCGCGTTCTTCTCGGCCCTTGACCTCGGTGGCCATGTTGCCGATCGACTTGACGACGGCGGCGACGGCGGCGTCGATACCGCGTTTGACCGCCATCGCGTCGGCGCCGGCCGAGATCATCTTCAGGCCTTCCCGGTATATGGCCTCGGCGAGTACGGTTGCCGTGGTGGTCCCGTCGCCCGCGTCGTCACTGGTCTTGGTGGCCGCCTCGTGGATCAGCTTGGCGCCCATGTTCTCGAACGGGTCTTCCAGCTCGATGTCTTTGGCCACGGTGACGCCGTCCTTGGTGACCTTGGGCGATCCCCAGCTCTTGTCGAGGATGACATTCCCGCCGGCCGGCCCGAGGGTGCTCTTCACCGTTCTGGCCAGCCGCTCGACGCCTGCCAGGACCTTTCGCCTGGCGGCATCGTCGTACATCAGTTGCTTTCCGTTTGCCATTCTCGTTCTGCCTCCTTTTACTCTATAATTGCCAGTATATCGTTTTCTCGAAGGATGCGACAGTCTTTTCCGTCAATTTCTGCCTCATCGCCTCCGAATTTGTTGCATAAAACGACATCGCCCTCCTCGACCAGGGGCGTCGCGCGCTCGCCGCTGTCGAGCATCCTTCCCGGCCCCACGGCGACGACTTTGCCTTTCTGCGATTTCTCCCGGGCGGTGTCGGGCAGCACAATGCCGCCGGACGTCACTTCTTCCTCTTCGAGCATCTCGACCACGACTCGATCATCGAGCGGTCTGACTGCCATCGTTTAGACTCCTTCTGGTTTGAACCTGTAGATTGCTGTTGTCTTACCCTTCGGACAGGGGGCGACTGTCGGCGCCGGTCGGTCGATTACATCATACCGCCCATGCCGCCCATACCACCCATGCCGCCCATTCCGGGGCCCATGCCGCCCATACCGCCCATACCCGGGCCGCCCGGGCCGCCGGCCATCTCGTCCTCGTCTTCGTCGCTCGGCTCCTCAGTAATCAGGCAGTCGCTGAGGATGAGCACGGAGGCGACGCTCGCCGCGTTCTGGAGCGCCGAGCGGACGACCTTTGTCGGGTCCACGATTCCGGCCTCGACGAGGTCGCCGTACTTGTCGGAGTTCGCGTCGTACCCGAAAGCGCCCTCGCCCTTTTTCACTCGGTCAACCACTACGCTGCCGGACTTGCCGGCGTTCGCGGCGATGTGATATGCGGGGCGGGTGAGAGCGTGCCGGACGATGTTGGCGCCGGTCTTCTGGTCGCCGGAGAGGCGGAGCTTGTCGAGCTCGGGCAGAGCCCGGATGAGGGCCACGCCGCCGCCGGGCAGGATGCCCTCCTCGACGGCCGCCCGGGTGGCGTGGATCGCGTCCTCCACCCTGGCCTTCTTCTCCTTCATCTCGCTCTCGGTGGCGGCGCCTACGTTGATCTGGGCCACGCCGCCGGCGAGCTTGGCCAGCCGCTCCTGCAGCTTCTCCTCGTCGTAGTCGCTGGTGGTCGCGTCGATCTCGGCCCGAATCTGCTTGACCCGGCCGCTGATCTCGTCCGGAGAACCGGCGCCCTCGACGATGGTGGTCGTGTTCTTGTCGATGACCACTCGTTTTGCCCGGCCGAGCTGCGACGGGTCGACGCTGTCCAGCTTCAGCCCGAGGTCCTTGTAGATGGCCTGCCCGCCGGTGAGGACGGCGAGGTCGCCGAGCATTGCCTTCCGTCGCTCGCCGTATCCCGGCGCCTTGACGGCGGCACACTGGAGCACGCCGCGCAGCTTGTTGACCACCAGGGTGGCCAGCGCGTCGCCCTCGATGTTCTCGGCGATGATCAATAGCGGCTTGTTCGTCTGGCTGATCCGCTCCATCAGGGGGACCAAGTCGCGTGCGTTGCCGATCTTGTCCTCGTGGATGAGCACGAACGCGTCCTGGAACTCGACCTGCATCGCCTCCTGATCGGTGACGAAATGGGGCGAGAGGTAGCCGCGGTCGAACTGCATGCCCTCGACGACCTCGACGTTCGTCTCGGCGGTCTTCCCTTCCTCGACGGTGATCACGCCGTCCTTGCCCACCTTCTCGAACGCGTCGGCGATCATCTTGCCCACCTGGGTGTCGTTGTTGGCCGCGATGGCCGCGACCTTCGCCACGTCGTCCTTGCCCTCGATCTGCTTGGCCTCGGACTCGAGCTTGGCCACGACCTTCTCGACGGCCGCCTGCAGCCCGCGGACCAGGTCCATCGGGTTCGCCCCGGCGGCCACGTTCTTCAGCCCCTCGAGGTACATCGCCTCGGCCAGCACGGTCGCCGTGGTCGTGCCGTCCCCGGCCACGTCGCTCGTCTTCGAGGCGACCTCCTTGACCATCTGGACGGCCAGGTTCTGATACCGGTCCTCCAGCTCGATCTCCTCGGCGACGGTCACCCCGTCCTTGCTCACCGTGGGGCTGCCCCAACTCTTCTGAAGCACGGCGTTCCGGCCGCGCGGGCCCAACGTACTGCGGACCGCTCGAGCCAGCTTGGTCACGCCTTCCTTCAACGCCTGGCGAGCTTCCGCATCAAAAACCATCTGTTTTGCCATTTCTGCCCTTTCCTCCTCACGTCTTACAGAATAGAACCCTGTGGACAACAAACCATTCGGGCAACCGCCGGGCGGTCAGCCGAATGCATATCATACCTGAACAATGAACCAACTACAAATCCCGTGCCGAAACACCAATGATTTTCCATCTTCTTTTCGGAAAACCCATAACCGTTGATGAGGGCGGGGCTTATGTTTTGGCCCATTTGGCGCGGCCATTGGCCTGCCAACCGCGGCGATGTCACTTTGGCAGGTGGGCGGCCGCGCACCCGCGCCAATATGACAGCGCGGCCCCGCCGGCCGCCGAGGTGCGGACACCGCCAGAGCCGTCGAAGCGCATCGAACTCGCGGGAAACCGTTCGACGGCCCGTTCCATCGCGGGCCGCGTCCGGGCCGCCGCCGCACGGCCATCGTGCCTCAGCCGGCGATATCGGCGATCGTTGGACTTGCAATGGGGCGAAGGTCCGGCTAGAATTGGCACTTGTTCGAGTCGTCACGACGCCGAGGTGGCGGAACAGGCAGACGCGCTAGGTTCAGGACCTAGTGGCCATTATGGCTGTGCGGGTTCGAATCCCGCCCTCGGCACCACGCCCCCGCCGGACGTCATCCCCCTTTCTTCCTTTCATCGCTTTTGACACCCCTTGAGGTTGCATTGGGGCCGTTCCGGTTGTACCTTCTGTATTCCGGCGGGCGTTCGGTCGGTGAGGCCGGCGCGAGGTGCCCGCTTCCGTGGGTCGTGCCCGAATCGATTCGAGAGTGCGTTGGGCGGGATCGGGCTGCCGGGCGGGGCGGTGTACATCGACCGGAGCCGTCTGCGGGGCCGGGGCTGGAACAGCGCGGTCTCGCTGGCCGGGCCGGCGTCGAACCTCGCCCTGGCCGTGGTGCTCGCCGCCGTGCTGCGTTTGGCGGTGCCCGAGGGGAGCCCGATGGCGCCGATCGTCGCGTTCCTGTGCATCCTTCAACTGACCGCGGTCGCCCTCAACCTGCTGCCCATCCCGCCGCTGGACGGATACGGGATCATCAGCCCGTTCCTCCCGCACAACATCCGGGCCCAGGTGCGCGGGCTGGGCCAATGGTCGATTATCATCGTGTTCGTGCTGCTCTGGTATGTGCCGGCGGCCAACCATGCGTTCTGGGGGGTGATCTTCGGCGCGGGCGAGGCATTGGGGGTTCCGGCCAACCTGGCGATTCAGGGGCTGGAGGAGTTTATGATCTGGCGGTGACCCGGCCGCCCGTAATAGACGAGATACCGGCCGTCGAGCTCGTAGTCGGCTCCCGGTTTGATGACCGGCGCTTTTTGCACGTTGGGGGGCCTTCGATGGGGCGGCCCTTTGGTCCCCGAATATCATGCCCAGCTTTCAGAGCATATACCCTGCAGCCAGCGCCGCGCCCACGATCACGGGGGCCGGGACCTTCTTCGATGCGAGGAGCCCGGCGGCGAGAACCATGACGATCAGGTTGTCTGCTTGGAAGCCGCTCGCTTCGAACAGGATCACCGCGGCGATGGCGATCAGCCCGCCGGCGACCGCGTTGATCCCGCGCAGGGCGATCCGGATCGCCCGTATCTGCTTCAACTGCTCCCACACCGGATAGACGAAATAGATGAGCAGCAGGCCGGGCAGAAAGATGCCGATGCCGCCGGAGACCGCACCCAGCAACTGCCGGAGCACCGAGCCACTGCGGGCTGCCATCCCACCGGCATAGGCCGCGAAACTGAACATCGGCCCGGGCAGCCCCTGGACCAGCCCGTACCCGGTCAGGAACTCCTGGTCGGTCATTGCCTGACGCACGTGGACGAGCTCGGTGTGCATCACGGGGACGACCACCTGCCCGCCCCCGAACACCAGATAGCCGTAGCGGTAGAAGCTCTCGAAAAGCTGCACCATCTGGAGCCGGAACACACTCGCCAGGGCGAGCAGGCCGAGGGCGAAGGCCAGAAACAGGACCAGGTAGCGCCAGGGCGGAGAGATGCTCACCCGGTCCCACATCCCCGGCTCGCGGTCGAGAAACAGTGTGCAGCCGCCGCCCGCCAGCAGGACGACCGGGAACACCCACGGGGCGCGGACCAGGTAGGTGGCGACGGCGCTGAAGACCAGGAGCAGCGCGGTGGGGGCGTCGTCCACCACCTTGCGGCCGATCCGCACTGCGGCGACGATGATGAACCCGACCGCCATCGGGCCGATATAGCGGAACGCGTCGAACTCCGCACCGGGGGCCGTAATAAGCGGGTAGATGAACGACAGGGCGGTCATCGCCGTCAGCACCGGGAGCGACCACACCAGCATCGTCCACAGGGCCATCAACGGCCCGCCGACCTTGTGGCCGATCGCGATGATGACCTGGGTGCTGATCGGGCCGGGCAGGATGCTGCACAGGGCGATCAGCTCGATCAGGTCCCGCTCTTTCAGGTAGCCCCCCTTGACCACCATCTGGTCGAGGAACACGCTGGTGTGGGCCTCGGGGCCGCCGTATGCCCCCAGCGAACAGAGCAGAACATCCTTGAGAAAGACCCGGGTCCGGACCGTCCGAGGCCCGGCCGGCGCCCCGTCCCCTGCTCGGCCTGTCTGCTCGCTCGAATCCGACTTCGCCATGTCCGTCCCTGCCCTCGCCGGTTTGCAGCGGCCGCCCGGAGTTGCCCGCCGCTCGGCCCATTGATCGTATTCATATCAGTTATATGGGAAAATCGTGGATTCGGCAACCCCTTGCCCGCCGTGCCGCGCCCGGGGGCGCCCTTGTGCCACGAAAGATGCACGGGCGACAGCCGTTGTACGCGGGCCTTTTCTCTTTGATCCCGAGTTGGATTCGAGTATAATGTGTCAGTTGGATATGAGTAGAATCCTCCCGGCCTGCGGGCGTGGTGTGATGTGCGCCCGAGATTCCACCACAGCGAGCCCAAGGTTATGCGCATTCCCTCCGTCATCATCATCGCGTTTCTGGCCAGTTCTCCCCTGATTGCCCACAGCGGCGCGCCCGCCGAGCCGCCGGCCGAGACGGCCGTGCCCGCTGCGGCCGATTCCGACTCGTCGTCGGCCCTGGCCGGGGCGTGGGAGTGGTTCGACAAGGGCGGGCCGATTATGTACCCGATCGCGCTGATCTCGCTGGTCGGGCTCGCCTTCGTCATCGAGC
>PUPC01000058.1 GCA_003553185.1 Planctomycetota bacterium
CACGAGGCGACCCAGGCCATCAACGAGCTGCCCCCGGACTCGCTCACTCTGTTTTACGGCGAGGCGCGAACCTTATACTGCGAACGCGACGTGATCGCACCGACGGTGTTCGACGAGAATCCGCTGGACGACCTCATCCGGGCCGCGACATCGCCCGGCGACCTTCGAGCGAAACTCGAAGCCGGTGGGATTACCCACATTTACGTCAACCTCCCGGACCTCTATCGTTTGCAATGGAGTTATGCGTTCGAATATGACGGCCGGATCTGGCACGGGTACTGCACGCTCAATGACACGGAAGAGGTGCGCGAACTTTTCAGGGCATTCCTGACCGACCACTGCCGCCTCGTTTATCCTCCCGACCTGCCCGAGCGATATGTCAAGTACGTCCGGGATGAGTTTATCCGGGTCATGCACAGCCACCAGCGAGATCGTCCCCCGCACGAACCGCCTCACCTGCCCCGGCATCTGCTTATTGACGTGCCCGGGCAGTTACTGCCGGAGAGGGAAGGGGCCGTCCACAGACTCCCCGAGCACCTGCCGCCGGATGCGTTTCACGCCGTCTGGCGCAACCTGCAGTTTGCCCTGTTCGAAATCGGTGGCTGATGTCCCAATCGCAAAGAGCCGCCTCTCACGTATAATAACGACATGAGCGTGATCGACAAATTCATGTGCAGCGGACGCCCATATCATCCGCCCGCAGAAAAACAAGACGCCGTCGCCATCCTGATGAGCGGCGGCACCGACAGCAGCGTGGCGGCGGCCAGGTTGAAAGCGTCCGGCCGCCCCGTGGTCGGCGTCACCATGTTGATCCCCAGCGCCCTCGGGCCGAGCTGCGGGGGGGCGCATCTCCGGACGTGCTGTGGGCAAGGTGCCTCGCAGGTTGCCCGCGACCTCGACATACCACACTACTTCGTGGACGTTCGAGAGGAATTTCAGCGCCGGATCATCGATCGCTTTCGAAGTGAGTACCGGCAAGGCCGAACCCCCAGCCCGTGCATCGACTGCAATACGTTCATCAAGTTCGGCGCGGTTATGGACCTGATCCGGGATGCGCTCAAGATCGAACGGGTGGCGACCGGCCACTACGCATGCATCGAGTTGGAGGAGGGCGGGGCACGCCTTTTCGCGGTCCCGCACCGTAAGGACCAGAGCTATTTCCTCTACGGGATCCGGCGGGACCGGCTCCACCGGATCCTGTTTCCCCTTGCCGGCCAGACCAAGCCGGAGACTCGGCGCGAGGCCCGCCGACTCTCGCTGCACGCCGACCGATCCGAGAGCGTTGACCTGTGTTTTGCCGGCCAGGACGACTACCGGGCCGCTCTGGGGCCGGACCCCGACGAGGGGCCGGGCGATGTGCTCGACCTCGGCGGCAAGGTGATCGGCCGGCACGAAGGCATCTCGAAGTACACCTGGGGCCAGCGGTCGGGCTTAGGCATTGCGGCCGGGGTGCCGCTTTACGTCGTGGATATCGACCCGGTGCACAACACGATAACGCTCGGTGGGCGTGAGGCCGCGAGCAGGCGGGAGGTACAGGCAGAGAACGCCAATGTCCTCGCCCCCGAACGGCTCGATGTGGGCAGGCCGCTTCACGGGAAAATTCGTGCCTATCACGAGGCCCGCCCCTGTCGAATTACCGAACTGACCGACAGACGCCTGGCGGTACGATTCGACACGCCCCATCACGGGGTCGCACCCGGCCAGCATCTCGTGCTTTATGACGAATCCGGCCAGGTTCTCGCAGGCGGCGAAATCGTACGCCCACGGCTGTAACTTCAAAAAACGGCGTGGTTTCGCAATTGCGCCCGCCAAACATCTTCGGTATACTGGTTCTCATTGGACATGTCCCTCTTCGGCCACTCCCAACTCAATCGGCAGTGCCGACATCGACGAGTTCGGCAGGCGAAGACGGACCCCAGTCAGGCGGAAGCTCGACGATCGAGCTGAAGCCGGTCCGGAAAAACGGAAACAGAGGCGTTTAAGCTATGCTACAACGAATAGTTGCTACTCTGCTCTTGTTCATCGCATGCGCCGGTTGCGCTCTGGCGGACGAGCGGCCAGCGGAGCTCGACGAGGCCAGGTACCTGACCGTCAACGAACTGCGCCCCGGGATGGAAGGATATGGGCTGACGGTGTTCCAGGGAGTCGAGCCCCAGCGGTTCGATGTCAAGGTCATCGGTGTGATGCGGAACATCTGGGACATCGACCGGGATATCATACTCGTCGAGTGCAGCGGGATGAATCTGGAGCATACCGGCATTGCAGGCGGGATGAGCGGCTCGCCGATATACATCGATGATAAGCTGATCGGAGCACTGGCCTACGGGTTCGCTTATGCCAAAACCGCCATCGCCGGCGTGACGCCTATTGCCGAGATGCTGCCTTTGGCAGATAAGCCCGAAGAAGTGAAGGAGCAACCCGCCCGGGGCGCCCCGATTGAGCTCGATGCCCCCCTGGTCGTCCACGACAGAGAATTCGACAAGCTGACGGTCGCCGGTCGCCCCCAGGGCGAGCCCGACCCCGGGGACACGCTGGAACTGGTCCCGATCGCTACACCGCTCCGCGTTTCGGGATTGGGGCCGCCATCCGTCGCCCGCCGCTGGCTGGCACAGTTCGCCGAGGACCTTGCGCCGACCGGACTGGTCCCCATCCAGGGCGGCCAGGCGGGCGATATCGACGTTGAAGATGTCGAGCCGGAACTGGTGCCCGGGGCGACCTTCGCCGCCCGACTGTTATGGGGCGATCTCAACTGGGACGCCATCGGCACGGTCACCGAGGTGGTAGGCGACCGAGTGATCGGGCTCGGCCATCCGATGTTGGGCCAACACGACGTCCGTATGCCGATGACCACCGGCTATGTTTTCACATTCATGCCCAGCTTTCGCCGAACGTTCAAACTCGGTTCCGGATTGGAAGCCGTCGGAGTGATAGACGCCGACCGGCCCACGGGGATCGCCGGTACGATGGGCAACGTCGCCGAGTCGGTCAAACTCTCTGTCGAGATCGCCGGGCTGGAACCGGGCGAAGAGAAGAAAACATACAACTTCGAGACCATCCGCCATCCCGCGATCACTGCCCATATGATCGGAATGGCCGTCGCCGGGTGCATGACGCGACCCGGCGAACCGCCGGAACAACTCACCGCCAGGTTCACTGTCACCGCCCATTTCGAGAATCGTGACCCGCTGGTGGTCGAGAACGTGGCGTCGGGCAGGGACGGCATGGTCGCACTCAACGGCGTGTTCCGCACCGTGCGGGGGCTGCTCGGCACCATCACCGATAACGAGTTCGAGCGGCTGTTCCCCGAATCGGTCGATGTCGAGATCGATTTCGAGCCAGAGCGCCGTTTCGCCTATATCGAAAGCTTCAGTGTCGACCGGACCACCGTTCGGCGGGGCGAGACACTCAGGGCGACTGTCGAATTGCGGCACGTCTTGGGCGAACGGCAACGCCGAACGATCGAGGTGCCCATCCCCGCCGAAGTACCGTTGGGCAGGGCTATCGTGCAGGTTAGTGACAGCGAAGTCGCGTTCGAGATGGCACGGCAGGACTCGCCCGGCCGGTTCCAGCCAGAGACCATCGATCAGTTGATTGCCCTGCTTGAAGAGCCATACCGGGGCGACCGGATTTATGTGCGTATGTCCTATGCCGGGGCCGGCGTCTCCGTCGCCGGACAGGACCTGCCTGACCTGCCACAGTCCGTGCTTGGAACCATTGCTACGGACGGACAGAGTGGCGTCAAGTTCGTATACAACACAAAAGTTCATACCATCCCCAGCGACGTTGTGGTTCGGGGTTCTCACGCCGTTGAAATCAACATCGAGGAGTCGAGGTGAAAGCAATATCAGCCGCACTGCTGGCCGCACTCGTCACGATATCAGCCGCGTGGTCAGAAGCCGCGCCCCAGCAGTGGGTCCGACACAACTCATTCAGCGAATTCCGCCAGGGCGAGATGAAGAACATTGCCCTCGAGGGCGGTGGCTCACTGACTCTCGGCCCCGAATTCGAGCCGGCAGAAGCGTTCCCGCCCCAGGCATTCGTGTGGGCGCTCGTTGTTGACTCCGCAGGACGCATTTATGCCGGTACCGGGAATCAGGGTACGGTTTACGTCCTCGAAGGAGACGAGGTCCGCCCGGCCCTGGAGACCGAAGACCTGCAGGTTCTGAGCTTGGCACTGGGCGAAGGCGACGTCGTGTACGCCGGCTGCGCGCCCAGCGGAAAGATATATCGCATTCCCCCGGACGGAGAACCGGACGTTTTCTGCGAGACCGGCCAGACCTACATCTGGGCACTGGCGGTTTCCGATACCGGGCACATATACGCCGCGACGGGACCGGAGGGCAAGATTCTCCGAATCGACCCGGCGGGAGAGGAAGTCGAAAAGCTGTTCGACTCGCCCGAGCCACATATCCTGAGCATGGCCCTCACCACCGATGCGGTGTTCGCCGGCTCGGACCGAAACGGCCTTGTCTATCGCATCTCGAAAGAAGACGGCGACGTGTTAATCGCACACGACGCCCCCCAGACCGAGATCCGGAGCATGGCGGCCGATGACGCGGGCAACATATTCTTCGGCTCGGCGGAAGGCATCAGGCCGGCCCCCGAACAGGTCCCCAGGCGGGTGCCAACCCAGCAGACTGGAGGACGACGCGGCGGCCAACGGCCCGGTGGCAATGCCAACCAGACCTCGCGACGCCCGCCGACCGACAGGCGTGGTGCCGGATCGAACAACCCCGCCGTCGCCGCCACCAACACAGTACACCGCATCGATCCGGAGGGGAGAGTAACCGAACTCTTCCGCATGGAGGGCATGGCATTCCTCTCGATGCTCTGGCACGACGATGTCCTTTACGTCGGTACCGCCGGAGAGGAAGGCAAAATTGTACGGATCGCATCGGCCGAAGAGGTGGCCATCGCGGCGGCAATCGAACAACCGCACATCCTGTCACTGGCACGTGCCCGCGAAGGCGGCCTGCTGGCAGGGACCGGCAACGACGGCCGGATATACAGCACCACCGCCCTTGTCGCGGAGGAGGGGACCTACACGTCGCCCGTACAGGATACCAACGTCCGCTCCAGATGGGGCACGTTCGCCCTCGACTGCGTTCTCCCCGGAGGCACCGAAGTGGCCCTCTCCACGCGGTCCGGCAACTCCCAGACGCCGGATGATACGTGGAGCAGTTGGACCGAACCGACTGCGATGACCGAGCGAGCAAAGATTGAAAGCCCGCCGGCCCGGTTCATACAGTATCGGCTGGCCCTGAGCAGAGGGCCGGGCGACGCCACGCCGGCTGTCCGCCGGATCGCCTTCCCCTATCTCCAGCAGAACTACCCGCCCACCGTCGATTGGATTCGTGTCGCCCCGGGGAACGCACGGGAACACGGTGGCGGCACCCTGTCCGGGGTTGCGGCCATCTCATGGAGTGTCTCCGACCCGAATGACGACACGTTGCACTCCGAACTATTCTTCCGTGGGGCAGACGAACGGAACTGGAAACGCCTTCAGAACGAACCGGAGCAGACTCAGTTCACCTGGGACACACACGCTGTGCCCGACGGCACCTATGAACTGAAGGTCCGGGTTACCGATGCCCCGGACAACCCGCCGCCCAGGGCACTCTCGAGCTCGCTAGTGAGCGAGCCGGTGCGCGTTGACAACACGCCGCCCACAGTCGAGATTACGCAGATCGAATTGGAAGGGCGGCGAGCGACCATCGAGGCGACGGCCGAAGATGCCGCTACCGAGATCGCCGCAGCGCGATATTCGGTCAATGCCGGCCCCTGGATGCCGCTTCTGCCTGTTGACGAGATATTCGACCAGAAAATCGAGCACCTGCAGTTTACGACCGAGGAACTGGGACCGGGCGAGCATACGCTGGTCATCCAGACCGAGGACGCGGCGGGCAATGTCGGCGCTGACAAAACCGTCTTCGAAATCCCGGAGGAATGAGGAGTACGTATGGCCGACGAACGACAGGTCATCATCATTGGGGCCGGCCCGGCCGGCCTGACCGCAGCACTGTACGCGGCTCGCAACGCGCTGGAACCGTTGGTCCTCGAAGGAAACGAACCGGGCGGCCAACTGATGACCACCACCGATGTGGAGAATTTCCCCGGATTCGAAGAGCCGATTACCGGTCCGGATATGATCCAGAACATGCGGCGGCAGGCCGAACGGTTCGGGGCCGAACTAGTCACCAGAGATGCCGACTCGGTCGAACTGTCGCAGCGCCCGTTCGAAGTCACCGCCGGAAACGACACCTATCTCGCACGTTCGCTGATCCTGGCGACGGGCGCCCGGGCTCGGCTTCTGGGGCTCGACGCCGAGCAGCGGCTGATGGGCCACGGCGTGTCCGTCTGTGCCACCTGCGACGGCCCGTTCTTCCGTGATAAGCACGTCCTGGTTGTGGGAGGCGGCGACGGAGCGATGGAAGAAGCCACCTTCCTGACAAAATTTGCCCGACAGGTGACCGTCGTACATCGGCGCGATGAATTGAGGGCGTCCGATATCATGGCCCAACGAGCGTTGGATAACCCCACGATAGACTTCCTGTGGAGCCACGTCGTGACGGATATTCTGGGTGACGAACAGGACGGCGTCAAAGGGGCAAAGGTGAAGGACCTCGAGGCCGATGAGGAGCGGGAGATAGAATGCCAGGGCGTGTTTCTCGCCATCGGGCATATTCCGAACACCCAGCTCGTCGCCGAACAGCTTGCGCTTGATGAAAAGGGATATATCGTCGTTTCTGGAGACGATACAGCGGCTTCGATAGAGGGCGTGTTCGCCGTGGGCGATGTGGTGGACCATCGATACCGGCAGGCGGTCACCGCGGCTGGAACGGGCTGCATGGGCGCCCTGGATGCACAGCATTTCCTGGAATCGGAATCCTGATTCGCTGATCAGTTTACAGTTCCAATTGACGGAGGAGATTTAGATTGAGCATTGTTGTTCAGAAATTCGGCGGAACTTCGGTCGCCGACGCAGAGCGTATCAAGCAGGCAACCGCGAAGATGGTTCGGGCAAAGGAGCAGGGACACCAGGTCGTCACGACCGTGTCGGCACAGGCGGGCATGACCGACCAGTTGCTTGACCTGGCCAGAGAGATAACCCCCAACCCCGACCCCCGCGAGCTGGACATGCTGGTGTCCACCGGCGAACAGATGTCGATCGCCCTCGTCTGCATGACCCTCCACTCGATGGGCTACGAGGCGATCTCGCTGACTGGCGGGCAGGTCGGGATCATCACCGACGGAGCCCACACCAAGGCCCGCATCCGAAGTATTCGAACCACCCGGATCAAACGGGAGCTGGACCGCGGCCGGATTGTCGTCGTGGCCGGGTTCCAGGGCATGAACGACGATGGGTTCATCACTACCCTCGGGCGCGGCGCTTCGGACCTCACGGCGGTCGCCCTCGCCGCCGCCCTCAAGGCGGACCTGTGTGAAATCTATACCGACGTCGACGGCATCTATACGGCCGACCCGCGTGTCGAGCCGAGGGCGAGCAAACTCGATGCGGTGAGCCACGACGAAATCCTCGAGCTGTCGAGCGTGGGGGCTCGCGTCGTACATTCCAGGGCCATCGAGGTCGCCAAGAAATTCCACGTACCGGTCTGTGTCAGATCGACCTTCAACGACGACCCGGGCACCGTGATATGTCGAGAAGTCATGGGTTTTGATGACGTCCCGGTCTGTGGAGCGGCTCTCAGCAAGAACGAATCGAGGATCACTTTAGAAGGTCTTCCGAACAAGCCGGGCGCCGCTTCCAGGGTGGTCGGAGCGATTGGCGAGGGCAACATCAACATCGACATGATCGTCCAGAGCTTCCCGACAGCCGGCAAGGCCGACCTCAGCATCCTGGTCAAAGACCTCGACCTCAGCCAGGCACTCAGCATCTGCGATGAGATAAAAGACGAAGTCGGGGCGGAAGCCGTGGTCCCCGAGGGCGAGATCGCACGGGTCTCGGCCGTCGGTCGGGGAATGACGAGCCGGCCCGGCATCGCCGCCACGCTGTGCCGCGCACTGGGCGAACGCGATATAAACATCAAAATGTTCACCACGTCCGAGATCAATATCTCTGTGGTTGTGGACGCCGAATACGGCGAGATCGGTTTGAATGCTTTACACGAGGCCTTTCAACTGCACGACCTCCCTGCGGCGGCACCAAAGATCGAATCGCCCTCCGACGTGACGGTAGCCGAGATCGAGACCGTGGAGGGGCTTCACGTGCAGGACGTGCTGCTCGACCCGGACCAGGCGGAACTGAAGATCCCTTCCGTCGAAGACCGCCCGGGGGCGGCCGCAGAGTTGCTGGACGCCATCGCCGACGCCGGCATCAACCTCGACGTTGTGCTCCAGACATCCTGCGAGGCCGGCATCAGCATTACGATGCACCAAGACGATGTCGAACGAGCGAAACAGGCCGTCGACGCGATGCCATCGCGTAAGGACCGCGAGCCGGCGGTCATCGGGACGGGCATCACGAAAGTCTCTATCAGCGGCGTGGGGCTCCGGAGCCATGCCGGAGCCGCATCCAAGGTCTTCGGGTCCCTGGCACGCGCGGGCATCAACCTTCAGATGATCGGGACCTCCGAGGCGAAAATATCGGTCGTTGTCGATACGGCCGACGGCAAACGCGCCGCCGACACGCTCCGAAACGAATTCGACCTGTAGCAGCCGCCACACACCAGCCCGAAGAGGTCAGGATGAGCATTGAACTTCCGTCGAGATACCAGCCCGCAGAAGTCGAGAAGGCCGTCTATACCCGCTGGGAGACGGCGGGCTATATGCACGCCAAAATCGACGAGACCCGGGAATCTGACAAACACTACTGCATTGTCATTCCGCCTCCGAACGTGACCGACCGGCTCCACGTCGGCCACGCCCTCAACAACACACTGCAGGATATTCTCGTCCGGTTCAACAGGATGCAGGAAAACAACACGCTATGGCTTCCGGGCACCGATCACGCCGGGATCGCCACCCAGACCGTCGTCGAGAAGAGGATTCTCGCCGAGGAGGGCAAGCGGAGGACGGATTTCGACCGCGAGGAGTTCGTGGCTCGCATCCAGGACTGGAAGGACGAATACGAGGAGACGATCACCCGCCAGCTCAAGCTGATGGGCTGTTCGTGCGACTGGGCACGCCAACGGTTCACCATGGACGACGTATGCGCCCGGGCGGTTCGCCGGGCCTTCTTCCAACTCTTCCGCGACGGCCTGATCTATCGGGGCAAGCGGCTGGTCAACTGGGACCCGGCGACGCAGACGGTCCTCGCAGACGACGAGGTCGAGCACGAAGAGGTCCGGGGGCATTTCTGGTACATGCAATATCCGATGGAGAGACCGGTCGAGATCGACGGAGAACGGTTCGAGCACGTGACCGTTGCGACCACGCGCCCGGAGACCATGCTCGGCGATACCGCCGTCGCGATGAACCCGAAGGATCCGCGGGCCGAGGCACTCGTCGGGCGCAACGTGCGCCTGCCCATCGTCGGCCGCTTGATTCCGATCATTGCCGACGAACACGTCGTGCTGCCCGACCCGGACAGCGACGACGAGGCGGCCAGGTTCTCGACCGGCTTCCTCAAGGTGACCCCGGCCCACGATCCCGACGACTACGAGATCGGCCTGCGGCACGACCTGCCGCGCGTCAACATCCTCGCCCCCGACGGGACGATCAGCCAAGGATTCGGCTGGGATGACTGGGAACAGATCAAGAACCCGGATGTCGAGAACCTCATCGGGATGGACCGGTTCGAGGCCCGCGAAGCGGTCGTCGAATGGTTCCGCACCGAGAACCTGCTCGAGGATGTCCGGGAATACGTCCACCAGGTGGGCCACAGCTACCGCAGCCACGTGCCCATCGAGCCATACCTGAGCGACCAGTGGTACATCGCCGTGAAGAAGCCCATTGAGCACCTGGCGGACAGGTTCGGCGATGGCCTGATCGAGGGGACCGACGTGCCCGAGAACTCGCTGGCGGGACTCGCCCTTCGGCCGGTGCTCGAAGGCGACATCCGGTTCACGCCAGAACGCTATGCGAAGACCTACCAGACCTGGCTCGAAAACCTCCGCGACTGGCCCATCAGCCGGCAGCTCTGGTGGGGCCATCGCATCCCGGTCTGGTCGAAGCCGGGCCCGGTCGATGAGTTTCGCGGCGACGATGACGCCGTCGTGATCCGCTCAGAAGACTCGGATGCCACCTATGTCTGCCCGGCCCCCGGCCGCCCGGACATCGAACAGAAGCTGGAGCGAGCCGGCTTCATTCGTGACCCCGACGTATTGGACACCTGGTTCTCGTCCGCGCTTTGGCCTTTCAGTACGCTCGGCTGGCCGGAAGAGAAGGACGAACTCGACGTGTTCTATCCCACCGACGTGCTGTGCACGGCACGCGAGATCATCACCCTGTGGGTCAGCCGGATGGTGATGATGGGGCAGTACTGCATGGACGATATCCCGTTCCGCGACGTGTTCATTCACGCGATGATCCAGGACGGGGAGGGCCGGAAGATGTCGAAAAGCTTGGGGAACGGCATCGATCCGCTCGACATCATCGACAGCCACGGGGCCGACTCGATGCGGTTCACGCTCGCCTCGATGACCACTCAGACCCAGGATGTTCGGATGCCGGTCGAGCAGGCCGAGCTCCCCGACGGGCGGACCGTGAACACCAGTCCGAAGTTCGACCAGGGCCGCAACTTCGCCAACAAGCTGTGGAACGCCGCCCGATTCGCCCTGATGAACCTCGGCGACGGAGCCCCGCCGGTCGATCTCGACAATCTCGAATTCGCCGACCGGTGGATACTGGTGCGGCGAAATCGCACCATCGCCGAGGTCAC
>PUPC01000243.1 GCA_003553185.1 Planctomycetota bacterium
CTCATCGAATATCGCCGGCGGCAGGCCCTCGGCCGCGGCGAGCACGAACCGGGCGGCGGGGTGCTCGCGCCGGACGATGCCCGCCGACCGGAGCAGCAGGGGGAGGATGTGCTGCACTTCCTTGCGGCGGCTGCCGGGGAGCAGGCCGATGATCGTGTCGGACCGGGGCAGCCCGAGGTCGTCGCGGACGGCGGCCCGATCGGTGACCGCCAGCTTGTCGGCCATCGTGTCGAGAAGCGGATGCCCGACGTGGGCGACCGGGACGCCGTGCCGCCGGTAGAACTCTTCCTCGAACTCGAACAGGCAGAGCATCTTCCGGACGCGGGCGGCGATCTTTCGCACCCGGCCCGTCCGCCAGGCCCATACCTGCGGGCTGACGTAATCGATGACCGGCACCCCGACGCGGTGGGCGTGCCCGGCGACGGCCAGGTTGAACTCGGGGAAGTCGATCAGGACGATGCCGGCGGGCCGGTCGATGCTCAGCCGGTGGGTGATCTTCCGATACGCCCCGACCAGGCCGGCCGCGTTCCCGGCCAGCCCGAGGACGCCCATCACGGCGTGGGCGGTCAGGTCCTGGAACAGCTCGACGCCTGCCTCGGCCATCCGCGGACCGCCCAGCCCGTACAACCGGATGCCCGGCTCCTTCCGGCGGAGCGACCGGGCGAGTCGGGCGCCGTAGGCATCGCCCGAGTGCTCGCCGGCGACGATGAACAGGGTTCGTTGGGGACCGGCCATGGCAGTTCTACCCGCCGTTATCCTGTGAGGGGAGCACGCGCACGCGGCGGCCTTCGATCCGGAGCCGGCCCTCGGCGAAGAGCTGGATGGCCTCGGGGTAGGCCTCGCACTCCTTCTCGAAGACGCGCTCGGCCAGCGCGTCCGGGGTGTCGTCATCGAGCACGGGCACGCACTTCTGGACGATGATCGGCCCGTGGTCGTACTCGCGGTCGGCGAAATGGACGGTGCAGCCGGAGACCTTCGCCCCGAACTCCAGCACCGCGCTGTGGACGTGATGCCCGTAGTAGCCCTTGCCGCAGAACGCGGGGATCAACGCCGGATGGATGTTCATCACCCGGCCGAGGTATCGGTCGGACATCTTCCACAGGACCATGAAGCCGGCCAGGCAGACGAGGTCGACCTCGTACTCGTCGAGCCGGGCGTTGAGGGCGTCGCTGAACGAGCGGGTGCTGTCGAACGTCTTCCGCTCGACGACCGCCGTCCGGATGCCGTGGTTCTGTGCCCGGACCAGCCCGTAGGCGTCGGGGCGGGTGGCGATCACCACCTCGACACGGGCGTCGAGCGTGTCCTGTTCGATGCGTTCGGCGATGTTCTCGAGCGTGGTCCCGCCGCCCGAGAGCAGGACGGCCAGCTTGATCGGGTCAGCCATTGGTTTCCTTCTCCGTCTCGAGTATCCAGTCGGCGGCGGTGGTGATATCGGGGACGACCGCGTCGGCGCCGCTGTCGAACGCCTCGTTCATCTGGTCGAGGGCGGTCTCCCACTGCGGCCCGCCGGTGAAATCGAGGGTGAACGTCGCCTGCTGGTCGGGGGTGATGAGCACAGACGCCTTGCAGCCGGCCGCCCGGCCCGCCTCGATGTCGCGGGGATCGTCGCCGACCAGGTACGACCGGTCGAGGGCGATGTGGTGCTCCTCCGCCGCCCGGAGCAGCATCCCGGGCTTCGGCTTGCGGCAGTCGCAGTCCTTTTGATACTCGGGCCGCTCCGCCTCGTCCGGATGGTGCGGGCAATAGTAGAGGTCGTCGATGGCGGCGTCCTTGGCCTCGAACTTCGCCAGCAGGTGCTCGTGCATGTCGGCGAGTTCCTCTTCGGTGTAGTATCCCCGGGCAATGGCCGACTGGTTGGTGATGACGATGACGAGGAACCCGGCCTGTCGGAACCGGTGGACGGCCTCGATCGCTCCGGGCACGGGTTCGACGCGGCGGCTGGCCGTTCGCGCCCCGGTATTGGGGATGATCGTTCCGTCCCGGTCGAGGAACACGGCCTTGTTGGCCCCGGTGCTTCGGCTGTCGTTCATTGGCTGCATACCTCCCTTTCGACCAGTTCGCATAGAATGTGGAGTACGACCAGGTGGCATTCCTGGATGTTGGCGGACGAGTCGCCGGGCACGGCCAGGGCCAGGTCGGCCTCGGCCGCGAGCTCGCCTTTGCCCGGGCCGACCAGTGCGACGGTTCTGATCCCCTTCTCCCTGGCCTTTCGGACGGCGTTGAGGACGTTGGCCGAGCTGCCGCTGGTGCTCAGGCCGAGGAGCACGTCGCCCGACCGCCCGATCGCCTCCACCTGTCGGGCGAACACGGTGTCGAACCCGTAGTCGTTCCCGATGGCGGTCAGGGCCGAGGTGTCGGTGGTCAGTGCGACGGCGGGCAGGCCGGCCCGATCGAGCTTGAACCGGCCGGTGAACTCGGCGGCGACGTGCTGGCACTGGGCGGCGCTGCCCCCGTTCCCGCACAACAGCAGGCAGCGGCCGGCCCGCAGTGTCTCGGCGAGAAGTTCTGCGACCCGGGCGACGGCCGGGGCGCGGTCGTCGAGCGCCTCGACAGACGCCGCCGCCTTTCGAACGAGTTTACTGATCTCCGTTGTGTTTATCGACATATCCTCGTTCTCCTGATTCTTTTTCGGCCCGGAGGCAGGCCCGCCGGGCCACGTCGGTGGTCGAAACTCCGTCGATCATCTGGACGTTCTCGATCCGGCCGCCCATCGACTCGACCAGTTCGCCGCCGACGACGCCCTCCTTGCCGTATTCACCGCCCTTGACGATCACATCGGGCCGGATGATCTCGAGCAGCGGGATGGGGGTGTCCTCGTCGTAGATGGTCACGTAATCCACGCACTGGAGCGCGGCCAGCATCTCGGCCCGGGCGTCCTCGGGGATGATCGGGCGGCCGGCCCCCTTGATCCGGCGGGCGGACCGATCGGAGTTGATGGCCACGATGAGCACATCGCCGAACTCCTTCGCCTTCGAGAGCAGGTGGACGTGCCCGATGTGGAGCAGGTCGAAGCAGCCGTTGGTGAAGACGAGAGTCCGGCCGCGGGCGTGCAGGTCGGAGCAGACCGTCTGCAGGTCGGACCGGGAGCGGACGACCGAGTCGGCCCGGCCTTTCAGCCGGTCCATCATCTCGGCGCGGGTGACGGTCGCCACGCCGACCTTTCCCACCTCGATGCCTGCCGCCAGGTTCGCCAGCCGCGCCGCGTCGGGCAGGTTGTATCCCGAGGCGACGGCAGCGGTGACCATCGCCGCGACGATGTCGCCCGCGCCGGCCACGTCGAACACCTCGCGGGCGTCGGCCGGGGCCATCACCGTCTCCCGTCCGTCCTCGACGACGGCGATCCCCTCGCGGTCGAGGGTGATCAACGCCGCCCGAAGCCGGAGCCGCTCGATCAGGTTCCGGCCCGCCTGCTCCGCGCTCGATTCGTCGCGGATCGACACGCCCGTGCCCCGCTGGGCCTCGGCCCGGTTCGGGGTGAGCACGGTGGCACCCGCGTACTTCCCGTAATCGGCGTCGAGGGCGGGGTCGACGACCAGGGGGATTCCCCGCTCGGCGCAGACTTCGGCGAGCCGGGCGACCAGGTCGACGCGGACGGTCCCCTTGGCGTGGTCCTGGACGATAATCGCGTCGGCCTCGCTTCTCGCCCGCTCGATGCAGAACCGGGCGAGCCGATCCTCGACCTCCGCGTCGATGGGCTCGTTGGACTCCTCGTCCACTCTCAGCATCTGCTGAGAGCGAGCGATCATCCGGGTCTTGACGGTGGTCGGCCGGGATGAATCGGCCTGGAGGCCGGCCGTGTCGGCCCCGATCTCCTCGAGGAGTTCGGCCAGCGATTCGGCGCCGGTGTCCTCCCCGACGATGCCTGCGGGGATGGGCCGGGCGCCCAGTGCAGCCAGACAGGCGCACACGCTGCCCGCCCCGCCGGGCCGCAGGTTCCGCCGGTCCACCCGGAGCACGGGGATGGGTGCTTCGGGCGAGATGCGGTCCACCGAGCCCCACAGGTATCGGTCGAGCATGTAATCGCCGACCACAAGTACGCGCGGTGCGGCCAGCCCTTCCACGAGCGGGATCAGGTCATCTGCCATCGGTCACCTCGTTCTCTCGGGGCGATCTGTCGTCGAGCTTCCATCGGCGGTGCGTCCACAGCCACTGCTCGGGGTGGCGCCGGACGGCCGCTTCGAGCGCGTCGTTGAACCGCTGGGTGTTGGCCAGCACGTCGGCCTCGGGGTCGTCGGTCCGTTCCAGTTCGATCGGTCCCTCGACGATCACTCGGTGGCGGAACTGGTGCCCCCGCCGCAGCGAATAGACGGCGAAGACCGGGGTGTCCAGCCGGGCAGCGAGCGTTGCCACGACGGCGGTGGTTGCCGCTTTGCGGCCGAAGAAGGTCGCCGGCACAAACGCTCGATTGACGTGCTGGTCGATGAGGACGGCCAGCGTCTCGCCCCGTTTGAGTGCCCGGAGCATCGGTCGTACCCCGTCGCGGGTGCTGATGACCTGGAGGCCCAGTTGCCGCCTCAGGCCGGTCGTGTACTCGCGGACCTTCGGGTTGTTTACCGGCCGGGCGAGGGCGTTCACGGTCCCGATGCGGGTGGCCACGTAGGCACCGAGCAGTTCCCAGTTGCCCAGGTGGCCGGTGAAGGTAATCGGGGGGGCGCCTTCGTCGAGGGTGGCCTGAAGGCGGTCGATCCCTTCTTCCTCGTAATGCCGGTCGAAGACCTCTCGGTTCCCGTGCCGTCGCATCCATAGTGTTTCGACCGCTGTCAGCCCGATATTGACGAAGACCTCTTTGACGATCCGGCGGGCCTCTGCGTCGGTGTGTTCGCCGGGCATCGCCCGCTCGATATTGCGTCGGGCGATCCGCCGCCGGTTTCGGCCGAGCGCCCAGAACGTCCAGCCCAGACACACGCCGAGCTTGACCGCGACCGGTTCGGGCATCCGTCCGACGAGACCGGCGAGCGCCCGAACCAGCACGTATTCGACCTGGTATTGAACCCGTCGAATCAGGCCGGCTCTATCTCTTGCTTTCGGCATGTGCGGACGCCTCTTGCAGGAGCTTTCTCGGTCGATGACATTCCTGCAGCTTTGCTTCCGCCTCCTCGTCCCAGGAGTCCCCCAGCCGTTCCAGGCGCTCGGAGGATTTCCAGCGCCGATCATGCCAGTGCCACTGTTCCGGGTGTTCCCGGATCTTCTCCTCCAGCAGGTCGTTCAAAAGCTGGGTATTGGCGAGCATATCGGCCTCTTGGTCGCCCGTCCGGACCAGTTTCACGGGCCCCTCGATGCGTAAGCGATGCTGAAACTTCTGCCCGATGCGAGTGTCCCAGCCGATGAACACGGGGACATCGAGGCGAAGTGCTAGGGTTGGTACGACGGTGCTGGTATGTGCGGGATGCCCGAAGAACAGGGCGGGCGCGGCTGCCCGGCGAACGTGCTGGTCGATCAATACGCCGATCCCTTCTCCGTTCTTGAGCGCCCGGACGATCGGCCGGGCCCCGTCCAGCGTGCTGAGCAGCTTGATGCCCATTTTTTCTCGAAGCTGGGTCACCCGCTTCTCGAGGTAGGGGTTCGTCGGCGGGCGAGCGAGGGCGGTGGCCTCGCCGAAGTGGTGCGCGCACCGGGCCCCGAACAACTCCCAGTTTCCCATGTGCGGGGTAATGACGAACAGGCCGCGTCTCTCTGCGAGGGCCTTCTCCGCCGGTTCGGCGCCCTCGAGCGGGCATCGTTCGGCCAGCTCGTCCGGCGTGAGGTTCCGGTTGGCCCAAACCGTCTCGGTCACGGTCAGTCCGAACGACTGGAATGACTGTCGGGCGAGCTGCCGGACCTCGTCCCGGGTCAACTCGGAGCCGAGCGCCCGCTCGATGTTCCGGATCGCCCGCCGCCGCCGCTGCCTGTTCAGTCGATAGATCAGCCCCCCACAGAAGCGGCCGAGCCAGACCGCCGCTCCCTCGGGAAGGGCGCCGATCAATCGCGAGAACCCGCTGATGAAGATGTATTCGAGCAGATACCGGGCACGGCGTATCGGCCCCGCCTTGGCTCTTTGTTTCTTGTGCTTTTTCTTATTCGTTTTCATCGTAAAGTGCCGCCTGGAGCGCCTCTCTCAGCAGTTGTTCCACGGCATCCTCTCCCGATGTCAGGCGCAGCTCGACCTGAAGCACCCACAACTTCCTGTCACCGGGCCAGGAGACGTCGCCCGCATCAAGCTGTTCCAGTTTAACCGCATCCTTCTCCGTTGTCACGTATGCGTCCACCGCCTCGTTGTCGGCCCGGCAGACATCCGCCACGTCGCTTCGAGAGTACCAGTGGTGGTCGGGGTAATCGGTCGCCCATGCCACCTCGCCGCCGAGGCCCTCGACCGTCCCCCGGAAGGCGTCGGGATTGCCGATCGACGAGAACAGTGCGACCCGCTTGCCCTTGAGGGTCGCGGGGGCGACGGGGCGGCCATCCGGGAAGGCGACCAGGCCGGTGGGCACGTGGACGGCCGTCGCTTTCGGAATGTCCGGGGCCAGCCGACCGAGCGTCGCCAGCAGTGCCTTCAGTTCGTCCGGGCTCACCTGATCGGAGCGGGTGACGACGATCACGTCGGCCCGGCGGAGCCCGGCCCGGCGCGGCTCTCGGAGCAGACCGCGGGGGAGCAGGTGCCCGTATCCGAACGGACAGGTCGCGTCGATGAGGACGATGTTGCCGAACCGGGCGAGCCGGCGATGCTGGAGGCCGTCGTCGAGGATCAGGGCGTTCGCCCCGTCCATCTTCATCGCGGCGACGGCCGCCTGGAGCCGGTCCTTGTGCCGGCGTTGCGGGACATCGGGCAGCCGTTCGGCGAGCAGCATCGCCTCGTCGTTCTCTCCATCCTCGTCGTCGCGGGCGTGGTAGCCCCGGCTCACGATCGCCGGCCGGGCGCCGTTGTCGAGGAACCACCGGGCCAGATACTCGACCGTGGGAGTCTTGCCGGTCCCGCCCGTCGTGATGTTGCCCACCGCGATAATCGGCCGGTCGACGCGATGCTCGGCAAGCAGGCCCGTATTATAAAGCGTGTTGCGCACACGCACCCCAATTCCGTAGCCGACCGACGCACACCACAACGCCAGCCGGACGAGCGTCGCCCTGGGGCCGCGTATCTCGCCCGACATCCACTTTCGATATTCCGGGTCTATCTCCACGGGGCCGATTATAACACAAACAGCCGAGATCAGTCACCCACAGTCGGCACAGCGGGGTTTCGGCGAGCCGTCTTCGGTCACTCGCCGCGTTTCTCGAGATCGAGCGCGGCCGAGTTGATGCAATAGCGCAGCCCGGTCGGCTCGGGGCCGTCGTCGAACACGTGCCCGAGATGGGCCCCGCACCGGCTGCAGACCACCTCGGTGCGGCGATCGAACACGCCCCGCCCTTTCCGCTCGGCGACCGCCTTCCCGTCGAGCGGTTCCCGGAAACTGGGCCAGCCGCTGCCCGAATCGTACTTCGCATCGGCGCCGAAGAGCCGCTGCCCGCAGCAGACGCAGGCGTAGGTGCCGTCGGCCGACTCGTCCCAGTACTTGCCGGTGAACGCCCGCTCTGTGCCCCGCTCGCGGGTGACCCGGTATTGCTGGTCGGTGAGCTGTTCGCGCCATTCATCGTCGGTCTTCCGGACTTCGAACTCCATTGTGTCGTTCCTCCATCTGCTGTACGCAAGCTACGGGGTGAGCACGACCTTGACGGCCCGACGGGTCCGCATCAGCTCGAACGCTTGTTCCCAGCGGTCGAGGGAGAGCGATTCGGTGACCAACGGTTCGAGGTCGACCTCGCCCGCCGACAGCAGGCCGAGTGCAATCTCCCAGGATCCGGGGTTCGAGGTATGAGAGCCGACGAGGGACAGCTCCCGGTTGAAGAAAATGTCATCGAAGTCGAGTGACACGTCGCGGTGAAGGATGCCCGCCTGGATGAACCTCCCCCGCTTTCGGAGGCAGGCCAGACCGGTCCGGACGGCGGGCTCCACGCCCGCGCATTCGAACACAACGTCCGCCCCGCAGCCGTCCGAGATCGAGTCGACCAACTCGGCGAGGGAGTCCGAATCGACGACCGTGGTGTGGTCCACACCGAGCGAGCGGGCGAGCCGCAGCCGGTCCGCGTCGTCAGCGGTCCCGGCGACGATCACATCCGCCCCCAGCACCAGGCAGCATCTTGCGATGAGCAGGCCGAGCGGGCCGGGCCCAATGACCACCGCCAACTCCTCGGCGAGCACGTCGCCCTGCTCGTACACCGCGTGGGTGGCGCAGGCCAGCGGCTCGGTGAGAGCCCCCGCCTCGAAACTCACCCCGTCGGGCAGCAGGTGGGTGCTCGACTCGGGCAGGCACACGTATCTGGCGAAGCAGCCGTCGGCGGTGGAGGCCATCCCCCGGCGATCCACGCACAAGCTGACCGGCCCCCGGCGGCAATAGCGGCACCGGCCGCACGTGCTCTTGGTGGTCTCGGCGGTCACCCGTTCGCCGACCCGCCGGTCGACGCATTCGTCGCCGAGTTCGACGACCACCCCGGCCAGTTCGTGGCCGAGGACGACCGGTGGACGAACGCCGGGGTGCCCCTGGATATCGGTCCCGCACACTCCCGCCGCCCGGACCTCGATCTTGACCTCGTGCGGTTCCGGGCGCGGCTCCGGCACGTCGTCGAGCCCGACGTCCTTCTCGCCCTTGCCGTATCGGATCAACGCTTTCATAATCAGCTCTCCTGGCTGGGCGGGGCGAGTCCTTTCTCGGCACGGCACCGGGGGCTTCTCCGCCCGTTCCGGCCCGTTCATTTTCCGTGCAGGCTGTCCCTTGTCAACCTTTCGCGGAGCCGCGTCGGGGTCTCCCAGGGGGCGGCGACTCGGCGGCTAAAGTTGAAATCGGGCGGCCAGAATCGTAACATGATGGCTCGACGCCCAAGCCCGTATAACCCCAAGGAGGCACGATGGCAAGACGCAAGCCCACAGACCGCAAGGCCGTGGCGGAAAAGATAACCAACGCGGCGAGCGACATCCACCAGCGAATCCTCGACCGCAAGAAGCCCTCGATCAAAATCCCCATCCGCTCGCTCTCGAACGTCCGATATCGGCCCCAGAACGGCTATTTCGAGCTGAACGGGCGGAGCAAGACGCGGACGCTCACGGTGAACACGGTGAAGAGCTTCGCCCAGACGCTCCGGATGGTCGAACTGTCGAAGCAGCTCATCGACACCGACGACATCGCCACCAAGCGGGAGGCCTATTACGTCTCGAAGAACTGGGACGACGCCCGGTTCAACGAGCAGACCGAGTCGGACACGGTGATGGACGACGTCGAGGCGATGTACGAGGTGAACCGCGAGCAGCTCGGCTTCATCCCCGAGGAGCACGGCGGCTCGGTCGCCGGCAACCTGACGGTCATCGACCGCGAGCAGGGCACGGGCGACCCGATCCGCATCAACTGCGCCCGGTTCGGCTCCGGGGCATACACCGTCCCCATCTCGGTCGAGGACCTCAAGTTCGAGACCGACGCCGACTTCATCCTCGCCATCGAGACCGCCGGCGCCTTCCAGCGGCTGGTCAAACAGGACTACTGGCGGAAGGCGAACTGCATCCTCATCGCCATGGGCGGCGTCCCCACCCGCGCCTGCAGACGGTTCATCCGACGCCTGTCCGAGGAGAACGACCTGCCGGTCTATGTCTTCTGCGACTGCGACCCGTACGGGTTCTGCAACATCTACCGTACGCTCAAGGTGGGCAGCGGGAACGCCGCACACATCAACCAGTACTTCTGCGTCCCCAACGCACGGTTCCTCGGCGTCACCGTCGAGGACATCGAGAAGTACGACCTGCCCACACACCCGCTGAGCGACCGGGACAAGAAGCGGGCACAGGACGCGCTCAAGAACGACCCGTTCGTCAAACACTACAAACGGTGGCAGTCCGAACTCAAGAAGCTGATCAAGAGAGGGGTCCGCTCGGAACAGCAGTCCTTCGCCAAGTTCGGACTCCCGTTCGTCGCCGAGGAATACCTGCCCGACAAGCTGAAGAAACCGAACTCGTTCCTGCCGTAGCGGGCGACCCCGGAGACGCCCGCAGGCCCCCGCCAGTCCACAGGTTATGAGGGACCGATGAACCGATATCTGCTGATGAGCGGCGCCGGACACCTCGTCCCGCTGCTCATCCTCCCCGCGGCCGCCTACCTGCTGGGTGGAATCCCCTTCGGGCTGATCCTGTGCCGGGCGATCAAGGGGGTGGACATCCGCGAGCACGGGAGCCGGAACATCGGGGCGACGAACGCCGCCCGGGTCTGCGGCCTGCCCTTCTTCTTCGCCACGTTCGCACTCGACTTCGGCAAGGGGCTGGCCCCGGTGCTCGCCGGGGCCGCACTCGCCCGGTGGTGGCTGGCGGACGTGATGGACGCCGGGCCGGTGCTGTCGGTCGAGTGGCTGGCCGTGGTCTATGGCGTGGCGGCGATCCTCGGCCACACCTTCCCCGTCTATGTCGGGTTCCGGGGCGGGAAGGCGGTGGCGACCAGTTTCGGGGTGTTCGTGGCGCTCGCCCCGTGGGCGGCGCTGATCGCGTTCGGCACCTGGGCGGTCGTCTTCCTCGCGTTCCGGTACGTCTCGCTCGCCTCGATGCTCGGGGCGGTGGCGGCCCCGGCGGCGTATGCCGCACTGCACGGCGGGGCGCCGGGCGAACGGCTCCCCGTCCTCCTGTTCGCCGTCGTCGTCGCTGTACTGGTGGTCGCCCGGCACCGGGCGAACATCGGCCGGCTCGTGCGGGGAGAGGAACCGCGGGCCGGTTTGGGCCGGAAGGAATCATAAACGCAGCTTCATTTC
>PUPC01000374.1 GCA_003553185.1 Planctomycetota bacterium
ATTTCGATGAGTCCCCCAGTCAGGAACGGACAGTCTGTATGAGCACAGGTTTGGACAAAGAGAAGAAGCAAGAGTTGATTAGCGAATTTCGAGTACATGAAGAAGATACTGGATCCCCCGAGGTTCAGGTCGCGATTTTGACTCATCGGATCAATGAACTCGCCCAACACGTGCGGTCTCACAAGGAAGACCACGCGTCGAGGCGAGGGCTGCTTACAATGGTCGGCAAGCGGACCGCCCTGCTGCAATATCTGGCCCGAAAGGACCGGGGGCGATACCGTCGGCTGATCGAACGGCTGGGACTGCGGAAATAACGCACGCGGCAAAGAAACAATCTCGGATGGTCTTGTCAGGAGGAATGGTTTGGCAGTAGCTGTAGAAAGTCAGGTTGGAAGCAAGAATCTAATTATCGAAACAGGAGACCTCGCCGGCCAGGCAAGCGGTGCGGTGTTGGTCAAATACGGAGACGCGGTCGTCCTGGTGACGGTCGTGATGGGGGACCGACGGGACATCCCGTTCCTCCCGCTCTTCGTCGGCTATCGCGAGGAGTTGTTCGCCTCGGGCAAAATACCCGGCGGCCGGTTCTACCGTCGCGAAGGCCGCCCGTCGATGAAAGAAACCCTCACCATGCGGATGATCGATCGCCCGATGCGACCGCTCTTCCCCGAGGGATACCGCAACGAGGTCCAGATCAACGGCATCGTGCTCTCCGCCGAGGCCGAAGAATGTGACCCCGACGTGCTGGCCATGGTCGGTGCCTCGGCGGCGGTGACCCTCTCGCCCATCCCCTTCGACGGGCCGGTGGCAACGGTTCGAGTCGCTCGTGTCGACGGCGAACTGGTGGTCAACCCGTCCGTCCAGGAGAACGATCAGAGCGACCTGTCGGTGGTCGTCTCGGGCACGCGTGACCGCGTGGTGATGATCGAGGCCGAGGCGAACGAGGCCCCGGAAGACGAGGTCGCCGACGCCATCCTGTTCGCACAGAGCGAACTGCAGTCGATCATCGACATCCAGGAAGAACTGGCGATGGAGGTGGGCAAGCCCAAGCAGCTCCCGCCCGAAAAGGAAGACGACGAGGACCTGTTCCGCCTGGTCAAAGAAAAGGCCGAGGATCGACTCCGCGAGAAGATCAACCTGCCGACCAAGCTGGCGCGCGACAACGCCGAACAAACGATCAAAGATGCACTGGTCGATGAATTGTGCGACGAAGACTCCGACAACCCCGCCGACCCCGACGCGGTGAAGGAGTGCTTCCACCGCCTGGTTCGCGAGATGACCCGGGAGATGATCTGCACCGGCCAGCGGGTCGACGGGCGTGGGCTGGACGATGTCAGGCCCATCGAATGCCAGGTCGGCCTTCTGCCCCGAACCCACGGGTCGGCCATGTTCCGGCGCGGCGAGACACAGGCGCTGGTCGTTGCCACCCTGGGCACCTCGATGGACGAGGAGCTGGTCGACGGCCTGTACGAGGAGTACGGCCGCACGTTCATGCTCCAATATAAACACCCGTCTTTCGCAGTGGGCGAAGCCAAGCCGGACCGAGGCCCCTCGCGCCGCGATATCGGCCACGGTGCCCTTGCCGAAAAGGCACTCTCGAAGGTGCTGCCGGCCGACGGCGAGTTCCCCTATACGCTCCGGCTGGTCGCCGCCATTATGGAAAGCAACGGCTCGACCTCGCAGGCCAGCGTGTGCGGAGCCACATTGTCCCTGATGGACGCGGGCGTGCCCATCCGTCGGCCGGTGGCCGGCATCTCCATCGGCCTGATCGAGGAAGCCGGCGAGTGCCACCTGCTGACCGACATCCTGGGCAGCGAAGACCATTTCGGCGACATGGACTTCAAGGTCGCAGGCAGCCAGCGCGGTATCACCGCCATCCAGCTCGACGTGAAGAACAGAGGGCTCACCGAAGAGGTCATACGGGGCGCTCTGGAGAAGGGGCGCAACGCCCGTCTGCACATCCTCCGGGAGATGCTCAAGACGCTGCCCGAGCCGCGTGCGGACATCTCGGCAAACGCCCCACGTCTGATCCAGATCAAGATCGCTCAGGACGAGATCGGCAAGCTGATCGGCCCGGGCGGAAAGACCATCCGGGGCCTCGAGGAAGAGACCGGGGCCACAGTCGAAGTGGATGACGACGGGACGGTGACCGTCTCGTCGCCCGATTCGGCCAAGGCGCTCGCTGCCAAGGAGCGCATCGAGCAGATGTTCGAAAAGCCGGAAGTGGGCAGAATCTACGAGGGCAAGGTCACCGGGATCAAGGACTTCGGCGCGTTCGTCGAAATCCTGCCCGGCACCGACGGGCTGTGCCACGTGTCGGAACTCGCCGACCACTACGTCGAGAACGTCGAAGACGTGGTCAAGATGGGCGAGGTGGTGCGAGTAAAAGTCCTCGCCGTCGACGATCAGGGCAAAATCCGGCTGAGCCGAAAGGCCATCGAAGAAGAGTCGGGCTCGCAGTCCGAGTAACCGCTCGGAAGCGTGCCCCATACCGGTCCGATCGCGGGCGATGCCGGAATCGCCCGCCAGGCCCGGCCGTGACCCTGCACCGGGACAGCCGGATTCGCGGGGTTCGGAGCCCGCGGCACCGTTGCGTCTCGGCCGGCCGATGCAACGTTCATTGACGCCCGGTCTGCAGGTCGCAAGCGGAGTCTGCCCCGGGATCATCACCCGACCGCCCGGGCTTGCATCCGGGCACCTCTTCCCCCGGGCACGTGTTTTGCCAATGACAGAAGACCTTGGGAAGCCGGCACTCGACTGGGAGGCCATCGCCACACTGGCGGGCGGCCTCGCCCACGAGATCCGAAATCCGCTCAGCACCATCACCATGAACCTGCAGCTTCTGGAAGAGGAGATGGCGGAGCCGCAGACCGCGCGCGAGAAGTGGGCGGCACGGAAGATCACCGCACTGGGCCGCGAGGTCCACCGTCTGAGCAGGACGCTCGACGATTTCCTCCGCTTCATGCAACTGGGCAAGCTCGAGTTGAAGCCCACCGACATCAACGAGCTGGCGGCCGAGGTCATCGAGTTCATCGAGCCGAAGCTCGCCAGTATGAACATCAGTCTGCGGCATCATCTGGCGGCCGACCCGCCGCTCTGCCTGGCCGACCACCGCCTGCTCAAGCAGGCACTGCTCAACCTCGTCCTCAATGCCCAGGAAGCGATGCCCGAGGGCGGCGAACTGATCCTGCGGACATCCCGAGCGGACGGGAAGGTGACGATCGACCTGATCGACACCGGCCCCGGCGTGTCCGAGGAAGCCCGCGACCGTATCTTCGACGCGTTCTTCTCCACCAAGGAAGAGGGGACCGGGCTCGGGCTGGCCCTGGCCCGCCAGATCGTCGATCAACACGGCGGCGGGATCGACCTGCACTCGGAGCCGGGCAAGGGCACACATTTCATCATCCAACTGCCCGCCCATACTCCGTCCGATAACCGACAATCGACATGAGCAGAGAAATCCGAATCCTGGTCATCGACGACGAACCGAACCACTGCGACACCACCGCAGAGGCGCTGGAGAAGGCCGGCTACCAGTGTGTGAAGGCCTACCACGCCGAGGACGGGATCGCACAGATCGACGAGGGCGACGTGGATGTCGTGGTCACCGACCTCAACCTTGAGGACGACGACTTGGACGGGATGGACATCCTCCGCCGGTCGCTCGAACGGCTGCGGGACGCCGAGGTCGTGATGGTGACGGGATACGGCACCATCCCTAACGCCGTCGAAGCCATCCAGTTGGGCGCCGCCGGCTATCTGACCAAGCCCATCGACATTGACGAACTCCGGTCCGTGGTGGGCAAGGCCGTCGCCAACGTCAAACTCCGCCGCGAGAACCGGGACGATGACGACCAGCGGTTCGGATTCGACCAGATACTCGGCAACGACCCCCAGATCGTCCGAGTCCTCGATACCCTCCGCAGAATCGCACCGACCGACGCCACCGTGGTCATCTACGGCGAGAGCGGAACGGGCAAGGAACTCGTCGCCAAAGCCATCCACGACAACAGCCCGCGTCGGGACCGCCCGTTCGTCGCCCTCAATTGCGCCTCGCTCAGCGAAGGCATCCTGGAGAGCGAACTGTTCGGCCACGAAAAAGGGGCGTTCACCGGCGCCACCACCCGCCGGATCGGACGGTTCGAATATGCCAACGGCGGAACCCTCCTCCTCGACGAGGTGGGCGACATGCCGATGAGCACCCAGATCAAACTGCTCCGAGTGCTCGAGGAACGCCGCATCACCCGCGTCGGCCGCAACGAGCCGATCAGCGTGGACGTCCGCATCCTCGCCGCCACCAACCAGGACCTTCCCAACCTCGTCGAGGAAGGCACCTTCCGCGAGGACCTGTTCTTCCGGCTCAACGTGGTCAGCGTGACCATGCCCCCGCTGCGAGACCGGGCCGGCGACATCGCGCTGCTGGCCAACCGGTTCGCCGAGGAGTTCGCCGCCCGCTACGAAAAACCGATCGCCGGCATATCGCCCGACGCCAGCAAGGCGCTCCAGCGGTACGAGTGGCCCGGGAACATCCGCGAGCTGCGGAACTGCATCGAGAGTATGGTCGTGGTCACCCAGGACAACGTGCTCGGGACCGACGACCTGCCGCCCCACATCACCCCCGGTCGGCTCGCCCTGCCCGCCCCGTCCCCGCGGCTCTCCGGCATGTCGCTCCAGGAGGCCGAACGCGAGCTCATCCGGAACACGCTCGTCGAATGCGACGGCAACCGCAAGGAGGCCGCCGCGAAACTCGGCATCGGCGAGCGAACCCTCTACCGGAAGATCAACCAGTACAACCTGAAGGTGTGAAGGGGCGAAACGCCCCCGAACGCAGACGGCAAGCCCTACTTCTACCGATGTCATCCAGCACTTTCGACCGGAGAAGGCATCAGCCAAGTCGGGATATGCCCGGTAGCGTGCCTCGTGCGGATGCAGTAAAATGGGCTGTCTATGTCTGATGACGCCCGCCCGCCCCGCGAATCCGATCACAGCCGGTTCGATCAGGCCGACCCGTCGCCTCCAGCCGGCGACGGCCCGTGGCTGGAACTCGGCGAGGTGCTCTGGCTGTCGCTCCCCATCGTCATCACGATGCTGTCGTACACCGCGATGCACTTCGTCGACACGATCATGATCGGCCAATATGGTGCGAAGGAACTCGCCGCCATCGGGCCCGCGTCCAGCTTTCTGTTTCTCATCGCGTCGCTTTTGATGGGCACGCTGTCGATCGTCAACACGTTCGTCGGGCAGAGCGAGGGCCGCGGCCGAAAACAAGACGCCGCCCGCTACGCCTGGCAGGGGGTATATCTGGGCGCGATCTGGGGGATCATCGCGATCGCACTCCGCCCGCTGTCCGGGCCGATCTTCGAATGGACCGGCCACGCTCCCGCCATCCGCCCGCTCGAGGCGGGCTACTTCAGCTTCTCGCTGCTTCGCATACCCGCCATCGGATTCGTGTTCGCCTTGTCGGGATTTTACCAGGCGATCAAGCGGCCGGTCATCCCGATGCTGGCGGCCCTGGCCGGGATGGCCCTGAATATCTTCCTGAACTACACCTTCATCTTCGGCGCGTTTGGAGCGCCCGAGATGGGCATCGTCGGCGCCGCGGTCGGCACCGTGCTCGGCTCGTACTGCCAGGCGGTCCTGATGTTCGCCGCGTTCCTCAGCGGGCCGACCCATCGCGAGTACGGGTCGAGGACTGCGTTCGACTTCGACCTCTCGAAGCTCTGGCAGACGGTCCGGTTCGGCTCACCTGCGGGGCTGACCGGCTTGCTTCAGAGAGCAAGCTGGACACTTTTCCTCGTTCGTATCGTTGGCGCCCTGGGCACCGATGTCCTCGCCGCCCAGAATGCCACCCTCCAGATCCTCCATCTGTCGGTGATGCCGGTCCTCGGCCTGCGGATCGGTATCCAGGCGGTCGTCAGCCAGCATATCGGCGCCGGAGAGCACGACACCGCGAAAAGACGCGGATACCACGGACTGGCCGCCGGGACCGGGTTCATGGTCCTGATGGGCGTCGGCTTCTTCCTGTTCAGACGACAGTTGATCGGGGTCTTCAGCAATGAGCCGGAGGTCATCGCGCTGGGCAGCATCATGCTCATCTTCGGCGCCGTCTTCCAGGCGTTCGAGGCGGTCTTCATCCTCTCCTGGGGGGCTCTCAAGGGGGCCGGCGACACTCGCTTCCCGATGTTCGTCATCGTCGGAACCGCGTGGCTGTTCTTCATTCCACTCGGGTACCTGTTCACCCGAGTCATCCCCTGGGGCGTCTCCGGGGCGTGGCTGGCAATGACCCTCTACCTCGCCGTCGCCGGTCTGATCACATTCGCACGATTCGCCGGCGACGCCTGGCGGAAGATCGACATCTTCGAGGGCGAGACCAGGAGTGCCGATTGACTGCCACCGCGCAGACCGAGCGGGGATCGTTCCCGGGGGCTGGCTACTCGGCCCGCATGTAGTCGGGGTTCTCGGCGAGTTTGCGGCGGGCCTCCTCGAACATCATGTTGACCGCGGGGTGGTCGCTCGGCCAGGCCCGGGACGTGTAGTCGGGGTCGGCCTTCATCTTGGCGAACTCGGGCTCGAAATCGGCGAAGTACGAGCCATAAATGTGGAACGAATCGGAGATGTCCACGTACCGGCCCACCCGTACGCTCCGGCCGAGCTTCTCGGTGATCCGTTCGGCGACCGTGCGCTGCAGGTCGGTCAGGGCAAACGCGTTCATGAACCACGCCTTGTAGCCGTCCCGGCTCCGCCAGTGGCTGTTCAGGTTGAGCACCGGCTCGCCGGTGTCGTCGATCATAATGCGGAACCACAGCCGCTGCAGGCACGGCGGGTCGTCGGTCGCCGGGTCGGCGTTCGGTATCCAGGTGATCGCCTGGGCGCGCCGGGTGTAGTGTGCCTCGGCGCACTTGTCGGCCACGTACTCGATCTGGTCGATCGGCGGGAGCGTGGTGGCGTTTGGGTCGTCGAGATCGGTCGTCGCCCGGTAGCCGAACAGTCGCTGGTGGTAGGTGTAGGTCCATTTGTCGGGGTCGGACGGATCGACCCAGTGGTCGTGGATGCCGTCCACGACTTCCTGTCGATAGACCTCGAGCTCCTCCGGCCCGCCGGGGAAATTCTTGTGGATGCGGGGCTCGGCGAACGGGTCCGCGACCTCGATGACCGCCGTCGCGTCCCGGCTCGGCGGGTCGATGAACGCGCCCGCGTCGTCCCGGCGGTCGTATTCGGTCCGGACCGTACCGCCCTGCTCCCACACGGCGATTAGCGCTTTCTCCCACGCCTCGGGCAGGTTGGCCCCTTTCACGCAGATGACGGGGATGCTACCCGTCGCACTTCCCGACGATTCCATCACGCTCATAACCTCCGTTTCTGATCGATGATGGGCGGCAGCGGCCCTTATGCTCGCCCGGCTTGCGCCTCCGACATCTGGCCCAAGACGGCCATCGCTGCCGCCGCCGCGGTCTCCGTCCGCAGGACACTCCGACCCAGCGAGACCGGCGTGCAGCCCGCCCGGCTCGCGGCCTCGACCTCGTCCGGGGTGAAACCGCCCTCGGGGCCGATCAGGCAGAGCAACCGCCCGACCGGTGCCAGGTCGATTGTGGCGAGCGGGACAGCGTCCGCCCGCGTCGCCGCGAGAATGGCCCGATCATAGCGCGACGCCTCCGAGAGCACAACGTCCAGGGGGGCTGGCTTGGCGATTTCGGGGACGACGCTCCGCTCGCACTGCTTGCACGCCTCGACAGCGATCCGCCGCCAGCGGTCCAGCTTCTTCCCGCCCGGGCGCACGACCGACCGCTCGCTCAGCACCGGGGCCAGCCGGCTCATCCCGAGCTGGGTGCACTGATCGACGAGCTGGGCCATCGCCGACCGCTTCACCAGCACGGCCGCCAGGGTCACCCGCACGGCGAGTTCTCGGTCGGGCCGCTCGGTCCTCTCGATCCGAATGCGGGCGCCGGCGTCGTCGAACGCCTCGATCCGGCCGACGTAATCGGTGCCCGATCCGTCGAACAACACCACCGCATCGCCCGGATTCAGCCGCCGGACCCGGCGCAGGTGATGGCTCTCCTCCTTCGAGAGCGTCAGGCGTTCGCCCGCCGGCGCGGCGGCCGTGAAGAAGCGTTCGGTGCCCATGACAGGATACCGCAGGTTGGTGTGCCGGTGTGCGACTCGGCGGAGCAGTCCGCCGGGCGGCCCCGGTTCATCGTGTGATCTCGCCCTCGTTCAGACGCCGGTAGAACTCGACCGCCCGGTTCAGCCCCTCGTCGAGGGTCACCTGCGGCTTCCATCCGAGCCGCTCGGCGGCTTTCGAGGCGTCGAGGCAGATTCGGTCCACCTCGCCCAGCCGTTCCTCCGCGTATTCCGGCTCGATCTCGCAGCCGACGGCATCGCGTACCCCGTCGAAGATGCGCTGCACGGGGACCTCTTCGCCCCAGCCGAGGTTAAGGCATAGGCCGTCCCCGGCCTTCAGGGCCAGCATGTTGGCCTCGACGATGTCGTCCACGTATACGTAATCGCGGGTGCTCGTCCCGTCGCCGAAGATTTTGGGCTGTCCGCCTTGCAGCATGATTTGCGAGAAGATGGCGACGACGCCGGCCTCGCCGTGCGGGTCCTGGCGGGGGCCATAAACGTTGGGGAACCGCAGCGAGGTGAACGCCATCCCATAGAGCCGCCGGAACAGTGCCAGGTAATGCTCGACCGTGGCCTTGCTGACGCCGTAGGGGCAGATCGGCGCGATGGGGGTGTCCTCGCCGGCGGGGAGGTCGTTCGGCTCGCCGTACATCGCCCCGCCGGTCGCCGCGTTGATGGTTTTCTGGAGGCCGGCCTTTCGCCCCGCTTCGAGCAGGTTGATGGTCCCGCCGATGTTCACGTCGGCATCGTAGGCGGGGTCCTCGACGCTCTTGCGGACGTCCATCTGGGCGGCCAGGTGGAACAGCATCTGCGGTCGTTCCTCCTGGAAGATGTCGGCCACCTCGTCGTCGCGGATGTCGGTCTTGTAGAACGTCGCGTCGGGCGGGAGGTTCTGCTCCTTCCCGCTGGACAGGTTGTCGATGATGGCGACCTTGTAGCCGCGCTCGATCAGTGCGTCGGCGATGTGTGAGCCGATGAACCCGGCCCCGCCGGTTACCAGTGCGTTCTTCTCAGCCAATATATCCTCCGTTCAGTCTGTGTTCCAGATCGCCGATGGCAGGGACCCGGGCGATTCGGGCCGCATTGTCCGTCGCTTGTCCCTATCGGCCGCCTTTAACCGGCGGCATCGACCGCGTCCCGGGTGTCCCGGGCGATCATCAGCTCCTCGTTGGTCGGGATCACCATCACCGTCACCTCGGCGCCGTCGGGGCTGATGATGCTCTCGTTCGCCTGGTTTCGCTCGGAGTCGATCTCGATCCCCAACTGCTGGAGTCCTTCACAGGCGCCGGCCCTGATCCGGGCGGCGTTCTCGCCGACGCCGGCGGTGAACACGAGCGCGTCGAGCCCCTGCAGCTCGGCGGTATAGGCGCCGATGTATTTCTTGAGCCGAAAGACGTACACGTGGATCGCGTATTGTGCCCGCTCGTATCCGCGGTCGGCGGCGGGCAGAATCTCGCGCAGGTCGCCCGTCCCCAGGCCGGCCAGCCCGTGCAGCCCGCTTCGCTTGTTCAGCATCTCCTCGATCTGGTCGGGGGTCATCCCCTTCTCGCGGATCAGGTGGAAGATAATTGCCGGGTCGATGTCGCCGCAGCGGGTGCCCATCACCAGGCCCTCGAGCGGGGTCAGCCCCATGCTGGTGTCGGCCACACGGCCCCCGCGAATGGCGGCCATGCTGCATCCGTTGCCCAGATGGCAGGTAATCATCTTCAGGGCCGGGTCGTCCGCCCGGTCGAGCAGCCGGGCCGCCTCGAGCGAGACATAGCGGTGGGACGTCCCGTGGAACCCGTACCGCCGGATGCCGTCCTTCTCGTACAACTCGTAGGGGATCGCGTAGAGGAACCCGCGTTTGCGGACGGTGTAGTGGAAGGCGGTGTCGAACACGGCGACCATCGGGACGTCGGGCAGCAGGTCTTCACAGCCGACGATCCCCTCGTAGTTCGGCGGGTTGTGCAGCGGGGCCAGGTTGAACAGGTCGCGGATGGCCGCCTTGACCGCCTCGTCGATCACCACCGGGGCGGAGAACCGTTCGCCGCCGTGGACCACCCGGTGCCCGACGGCCAGCAGGTCTTCCTGGTTCTCGAGCGGCCGGCCCTTCCGCTGCAGGTGGTCGAAAATCTTCTCCAGCGCCGCTCGGTGGTCGATCGTCTCTGGCCCCTGGTCGCTGACCGACTCACCGGCCATCGACAGGTCCAGCTTCCAGCCGGGCAGCCCGATCCGCTCGATCTGGCCCTTGAGCAGCTGCTCCTCGTCGGACATGTCGAAGACGGTGAACTTGACCGACGAGCTGCCTGCGTTGATGACGAGAATATTCTTCCGCTCAGCCACGGCGTGCTCCTCCGGGGTCAAACGCGGTCGCCCCAAACCTCGATGAATTTGCTGAAGCTGCGATCGTACGTCTTCTCGGCGTCATCGGGGAAACAACAGGCCGGCAACTGCTTCATCGCCAGGTGATATTGCAGACATTCGCAGCAATTCCCCTTCCGGCTGCATCCGGCATACGAGCAATTGCATCGATCGAGATTCGCTTGCAGGTTCTCACACTGAATCGTCATCGGGAAATACCTCCAACAGAGTCACGCGGTCGGGCGTCATTATGGGGGCGGGCAGCCGCGAAGTCAAGCACCCCCGCCCACCGCAG
>PUPC01000322.1 GCA_003553185.1 Planctomycetota bacterium
GATCTTCCGGGAATGCCTGTACCAGCTTGCAAAGCCCGGCCGGTTCGCCGGGGCCGACTACGCGCCCGGCTCGTCCCCGCTCGCTCGCGAGACGCTGACCGAGATGCTCAGCACGCCCCACGAAATCGAGGACCTGCTGACGGCGGTCCGCGGCCGGTCCGACCCCTGGCAGGTTTTCGACCAGCACGCTCCCGCCCGACGCCGGCTTCGGCGCTGGGCGGAACAGGCGGCCGAGGACCCGTTCGTCGAGGAATGCCTGGCACAGATCGCGAAATATGCCGACCAGTTCGACCGGGCGCTGGTCAACGTGGACAGCCGGCTGGACGATATCCGGACGGCATACGAACGGGCACGCGGCCGGGCAGACCGGACCTGTGTCCGGCGGCTCGACGACGGGCGGCTCGAGATCGTCGCCGCCGACGACTGGGCGGTGGTGGCCGAAGACCTCCCGGAGATGGCGCAAGGACTGTACGCCCGGCTGGCCTCGGTCGAGCAGGCCGGGGACCGGATCGGCCGGACGGTCCGGGAACTGAACCAGGCCCTGTCGCAGTTCTTCGCCGAGCTCATCCCCCGGTACTTTGCCCTGGTCGTCCGGCTTCCCGCCGAGCAGCGGAAGAAGCTCACCGGCGGCATCCGGCCGACCCCGGCGCTGGCGGGCAAAGCGCTCGCCGTTGCCGCGAGCACCGACTATACCGCCGAGCCGGAGTCGCAACTGGGTGTGCGGCAGGTGCGCCTCCCGGCGCGGATCGAGCCGTTCGCCCGGCTGCCCGCATATCGGAAGGTCCGCGACACCGTCATCGATCGGGAAGCCAAACACGCCAGCACGGTGGTCGTCAGGCGCCATCGTTCCGAGCCCGGTTGACCCGCCGGGGTGGCTGAACAACTCGCTCACGCCGCCACCGGCGGCCGAGAGGCGTCATCAGGAGAACATACCGTGGGTGGTTCGTTTTTGCTCTGCAAAATCCGAGGCATCCCCATCCGGGTGCATTGGTCGTTCGTTCTGCTCCCCCTGCTGTTCCTGTACGGCCCGCTGGTCGCTCGCGATCCGGGCGCCGTCCTGTTCGGGGCGGCACTCGTGGTCTTCCTGGCGGTCGCGATCGTCGCACACGAGATGGCTCATGCCCTGGTCGGTCGGCGGCTGGGCGCAATCATCCACGACATCGTCTTGTGGCCGCTGGGCGGGTTCACCCAGCTCTCGGGCCTCCCGTCGGCCCCCTCGGCCCAGGTTATGCTCTCCCTCGCCGGGCCGTTCACCAACCTCGGGCTGGCCGGGCTGGCGTTCATCGCGACCGGTCAATTCGGCTTTCGCACGTTTGCCGGCGCGTTCGTGTGGGTGAACCTGGCGCTGGGCGTTCTGAACCTGGCGCCGACCCAGCCGTTCGACGGCGGGCACGCCGTGCAGGCGTTCCTCCGAGGCAAGCTCGGTTACGGGCGGGGCGACCTGTGGGCGGGGCGGATCGGGGTCGCCGCCGCCGCCGCCCTGATCGTGCTCGGCCTGCTCTGGGGCGAGATCTTCATCGTCATCCTCGGCGCCATCTCGATGGTCCTTTCCTGGCGGTCGATGAGCCGGGCCGCACTGGTCGCCGGACCGCGGCAGAGGACGCCCCGGGCGCCGGAGACCGGGGACTTCCGCGTGTGGCGGCTGCCCAAAGACGAGCTGAAGGACGAGATCGAGCAGCATCGCAAGACCCGGCACTCGGACCGCGAGGTCCGCGAGCGGGTCGACCGCCTGCTCAAGCAGATAAGCGAAGAGGGGATCGAGTCGCTCACCGAGGAGGACCGCCAATTCCTCAAGGAGGCCGCCGACCAGTTCAGCGCGTCGTGACCCGGCGGCATCCAGCCGCCCGCCCCCGCCGGATCAGTCCTCCATCTCCTCGATGAGTTCGAGCACCCGCTGATGGACCTCGGGCTCCGCCTTGAGGATGAGGCGCCGCAGGTACACCGAAGCGTTGCGGTGGCCATCTTCCTCCCAAAGCTCCCGCCCCGTGGCTTCCTTGATGAACTCGATGAATTCAGCGGCGATCTCGTCAAGCGTTTCCTCCTCGACATCCCAGTAGCGATCCGGATCGTACCGCTCATCGAACAGGACCCGGCGCCGGGGCGGAGGAATCAGCGGGGCCGCCACCGGGCGCTCGGGTTCGCGACGGAGCAGCCGCTCGGTGTGCAGGATGTCGGAGATGTCGTAGAGTTGGGTTACGGCCTCCGGCCGGACTTTTTCGGGCGGTCCGATGTAAACGACCCCGTTGCGGAGAGCCCAGTCGGTATCCGTCTGGCGGGTCACCCAGTCGAGCATGTCTTCGAGTGTGATGTCGTCCACCGTCAGGGTCAGCGTCTTGTCTTCGACGGCGGGATCCACCACAACATTCAGCCCGGAGAGCTCCCGGATGTGCGTGGCCACGGCGGCGAGTTCTTCGTCGCGGACATCGATTGATCCTTCCTCATCCTGGAGCGTAGTGCGAGCTTGCCGAGTCCGCTCGCCTTCCTCGATGTTGGCCACCGCGTCCGCCGCTTCCTGTCGGCTCTGTCGGGCCCGCTCCTCCCAGTCGGGCGGATAGGTAATCACCCCCCGCGGCACGGTCCATGCGTCATCGAGCATCCGGAGTGCAGTCTCCCGCTCGTGTTCGCGCACGCGGTCGAGCAGGTTCTGCCTGGCGTCGCGCAGGGCGGTGTGTACCTCGGCGAGCAGTTCCGCCGCCTCGGGGTTGCCGGGGTCCTCCCGGAGGGCCGCGAGCAGGCGCCTCTCGGCGGCCTCATACCGGCCCCGATCGTGGAGCGTCCGCGCCGATTGCACCAGGCGTTCCACATTCTGATTGGCCGGCCGATCCTCGGCCAGAACTGCGGCGGGCAGGGCAAAGACGAAGGCGAACGCAATGATATATCGCATTTCCTTCCCTCCTGATCCTCCCCCGTTTTCATTCGGCCATTCGCATGCTAACACAGGTTGCGCAAAGGCGCAAACGGATGCCCGGGAAAAGACGGGGAAACCCCGGAATGTTCACCGATCGACCGGGCCGGCCGCTCGTTTCGAGTTGCCCGTCGCCGGTCGGCCCGCTATACTCGCCGATTAAGGAGGTGCCCGATGGAGCGATTCGCAGAGAACCCGCTGATTATCCCGGACGATGTGTCGCCGACCCGCGACGATTTCGAGGTCATCGGCACGTTCAATCCCGGGGCGTTCGTGGCCGACGGCCGGATCGGGCTATTGGTCCGGGTCGCCGAGCGCCCGATCGCCGAGGACGAGGCGGTGGTCCGGGTGCCCGTGGCGGCGGCCGGAGAAGGCGAACGCCGGATCGAACTGCTGACCTTCGAGCGATCGGACCCGTCTTGGGACTTCTCCGACGCCCGGGCAATTGTTCCGCGAGAAGGCGGCCCGGGGGCCTGCCGCTACCTCACCAGCTTGAGCCATCTCCGGCTGGCCTGGAGCGATGACGGACGCCGGTTCCAATGGGCGGACACCGCGGTCCGGCCGACCGGCGAGTTGGAGCGGTTCGGTATCGAAGACGCCCGAGTGACGCAGATCGACGGCCAATATCGCATCACCTACTCGGCGATCAGCGACTGGGGCATCTGCGTCGGCCTGATCTCGACCGTTGATTTTCTCCGGTTCGCCCGCCACGGCTGCATCCTGCCCCACGAGAACAAGGACGTCTGCCTGTTCCCCGAGCGGGTCGGCGGCGATTACGTCGCCCTGCACCGCCCGTCGAGCGACTTCTGCCGGCCGGGGATGTGGATCGCCCGAAGCCCCGACCTGAACCACTGGGGCGGCCACCGATTTCTCGCGGCACCCCGGCCCGGCGAGTGGGACTCCGAGCGCATCGGTGCCGGGCCGGCCCCGATCCGAACCCCCGACGGCTGGCTGGCCGTCTATCACGGGGCGGGGGACGACGGCTACGGGCTGGGCCTGATGCTGCTCGACGGCGACGACCCCTCGACCGTGCTCGCCCGGTCGGACCGCCCGATCATGACGCCCGAAGCCGATTACGAACGGAGCGGGTTCTTCGAAAACGTCGTCTTCAGCAACGGGTGGGTCGCCCGGCCAGACGGCGAGCTTTGGCTCTACTATGGCGGGGCGGACCGATGCACGGCGGGCTGCCGCTGTTCCGTCGATGAGCTGCTCGACGAACTGGGGTGAGGCGTGGCGTGGGTCACTCGACCGGGCGGTGTGCCCGGACGATCCGGCGGGCTGTCCGCAGCCCGTCGAGGGCGCTGCTCACGATACCGCCCGCGTACCCGGACCCCTCGCCGATGGGATAGAGCCCCGGGGTGGAGACCGACTCGCGGGACTCCTCGTGCCGGACCAGGCGGACCGGCGACGACACCCGCGCCTCGGGCGCCAGGACGGTGCCCTGCTCTCCGGCGAACCCGGGGATCACCCGGTCGAAAGTCATACCGAGCGCCCGGACGAGCGAGCCGTACACGGCGCCGGGCAGAATCTCGCTGAGTCGGACGGGCGCGACGCCCAGCGGGTAGCTGGTCCGCGCCGGTGCGGGCCCGCTGACATCGCGGAGAAAATCGTTCGCCCTCTGGGCCGGGGCGGTGAACGAGCCGGTGGCGGCGAACGCGGCCCGCTCGAGCCGCTCTTGGAATTTCATCCCGTCGAACCGACCGCCCCCGAAGTCGTCCGGGCCGACGGCGACCACCAGGGCGGTGTTCGAGAACGCGCCGGACCGGGCCTTCGTGCTCATCCCGTTGGTACAGACCTCGCCGGGCCGATGGGTGGCGGGCACAATCGTCCCGCCGGGACAGGTGCAGAACGAATGTACGCTCCGCCAGCCGCCCCGGGCCTTGTGGCGGAGGGTATACTCCGGCGCGGGCAGGGCCGGGTGGCCGGCGTACTCGCCGTACTGCGCCCGGTCGATCAACTCCTGCGGATGTTCGATGCGGACGCCCACCTGGAAGGGCCGGGGCTCGATGGCCACGGCCTGGTCCGACAGGGCGCGGACGGTGTCGCGGGCGCTGTGCCCGATGCCGAGCAGGACCGCGCCGGCCTCGATGGTCTCGTCGCCGCAGCGTACCCCCGTCAGCCGGCCGCCCTCGAGCGCGAGGTGGTCGAAGCAGCATTCGAACCGGAACTCGCCGCCCGCCGCCTCGATCAGCCCGGCCAGCTCGGCCATCACTGTGCCCAGGACGTCCGTGCCCACGTGCGGCTTCGCATCGACGAGGATGTCGTCGTCCGCCCCGCAGCGGACCAGCAGGTGGAGGAAGAACCGGGCGAGCGGGTCCGACCGCTGCCATCGCAGCTTCCCGTCCGACCAGGTCCCCGCCCCGCCGAGCCCGAACAGGAGGTTCGATTCCGGGTCCAGCTCGCCGGTCCGGAAGAACCGGCCGATGTCCTTCTTCCGCTGTTCGACGGCCCGGCCCCGCTCGAGTATCAGCGGCCGGAACCCGAATTGGGCGAGCAGGTAGCCCGCGCACAGGCCGGCGGGGCCGGCGCCGATGATGACCGGCCGGCCGGGCAGCGGCTCATCGCCCGGCTCCAGCTCGAGCAGCGGGTCCTCCGGCTCGGCCACCACCGTCCCGCCCGCCGCTTCGGCGGCCGACGCCTCGTTGACGTGCGGGGCGAGCTCGACGTCGATGGTGTACACCAGGGCCGGCCGCCGCCCGCGGGCGTCCACGGCCCGATGCACGATCCGTGCCGAGAGGACTTCGTCGGCGGGCAGACCGAGCCGACCCGCCGCCTGGTGCAGCAGTTCGGCCTGCTCGGCGTCGATGTCCAGGCGGATGTTTTGCAGTTGGACAGGCATGATGAATAATGCCGCTCCCGGCGGCTGGTCCGGCTGGTTATAGTTCTATGCTGGAGCTCCGGCTCAGCCCGCCCGCGCCAGCACCAGGGTGCCGTTGTGGCCCCCGAATCCGAACGCGTTGGAGAGGGCTGCGTCGACGGTCATCTCCCGGGCTTCGTTGGGGACGCAGTCCACGTCGCAGTCGGGGTCGGGCGTTGAATGGTTGATGGTCGGGTGGACCACGCCGTCGCGGATGGAGAGCGAGATGGCGATGACCGACAGGGCGCCTGATGCGCCGAGCAGGTGGCCGACCATACTCTTCAGCCCGCTGACCGGGGGCTGCCTGTCCCGGCTGCCGAACAGGTTGCGGATGGCCGCACACTCCATGGCGTCGCCGAACGGCGTACTGGGCGAGTGGGTGTTGATGTACGACAGGCCGCTCTTGTCCAGGCCGGCGTCCTCCAGGGCCAGTTTCATTGTCTCGGCTGCGACCGTGCCGTTCGGCTCCGGTGCGGTGATGTGGTATGCGTCGCAGGTGCCGGCATATCCGACGACCTCGGCGTAGATGTTCGCCCCGCGGCGCCGGGCGTGCTCGATCTCTTCCAGGACGATGGTTCCGGCCCCTTCGCCGACGACAAACCCGTCGCGGTCCTTGTCGAACGGTCGGCACGCCGCCTTGGGGTCGTCGTTCCGGGTGGAGAGGGCCTTCATGTTGGCGAAGCCGGATACCCCGATGGGGCAGATGGTGGCTTCGCTGCCGCCGGTGATGACGACATCGGCGACGCCGGAGCGAATGGCGTTTAAGCTCTCGCCGATGGCGTGGGTGGCCGAGGCGCAGGCGGTGGTCACATCGAGGTTGATCCCCTTGGAGCCGAACCGGATGGCCACGTTGCCCGAGGCGGCGTTCGCCATCAGCTTGGGGATGAGGAACGGGGAGACGCGGGACGGCCCGCCCTTCTGCAGGCGCATCGTCTGCACCTCCATCTCGCGAATCCCCCCCACTCCCGACCCGATGATCACGCCGACGCGGTAGGGGTCCTCGTTGCCGAGGTCCAGGCCGGCATCGCGGACGGCCTGGTCGGACGCGGCGAGAGAGTACTGGGTGAACAGGTCGAGCCGCTTCGCCTCCTTAATCGGCATCCAAGCCGAGGCGTCGAAGTCGGTGACCTCACCGGCGATGGTTACGCTGTGCCCGGTCGTGTCGAATCGCTTGATGTGGTCGATGCCACAGCGGCCGGCCAGGGCGGCCTCCCAGAACGTGGCGACATCCTGGCCGATCGGCGATACGACGCCCAGGCCCGTGATGACGGCGCGGCGCCTGTCGGACATCGTATCAGGTGTGCTCCTCGATATACTTGATCGCGTCGCCGATCGTCTCGATCTTCTCCGCATCCTCGTCGGGGATGGTGAGGTCGAACCCGTCCTCGAACTCCATGATCAGCTCGACCTGGTCCAACGAATCGGCGCCGAGATCGGTAATGAACGATGTCTGCTCGGATAGGTTCTCCGTCTTCTCTCCCATCCGCTCCGCAACAATTTCAAACACTTTATCAGCTACTGACACTGATATTCCTCCTTGATATTTGATCCTGGCGCTCGCCCGGCTCAATCTAATTGCCTCGGGCGGCGCCGCTTGTTTTTCGTCGATCAGGGGCCATACGCCCCGGCGGCAGGCAAATCCTTGAGCACCACCTCCTTTCGACACAATCTCAATAGTCCACGAAGGAAGCATTATACGGGGGGCTGTTTTTGCTGTCAAACATCTTTTTCGACAGATCCGGAGCCCCGGCACATTTGACAACCAGGACCGACCGCATATGATGCAGCCGACAGAGAGGACGCCCCCCCGAGCGATAGGAGATACGATGGCCGACCTGAATGAACATCCTGCCCGGCCCGACGACCGGTACCGCGGTATCATCGCGGCGATGTACACCCCCCTGACGGCCGACGAACGGCTCGACGCCGAGTCGTGCGAACGGCTGGCCCACCGCCTGCTCGACGAGGGGCAGGCCGGGCTGTATCTCGCGGGCAATACCGGCGAGTGGTACGGGCTGGACGACGAGGTCCGGGCCGACGTGTTCCGCGTCGCTGCCCGCGCGGCCGCGTCGCGGTCCGACCAACCGGCGTTGATCGCACACGTCGGGGGGCTGCACACCCGGCGCACCATCGCCCTGGCCCGGGCCGCCTCGGACGCCGGATGTGACGCGGTGTCCGCAATCACCCCGGCGGGCGTGCGGTACGAGTTCGACGAGGTGTTCGATTACTACGGGGCCGTGGCCGACAGCTCGCCCCTGCCGGTGTTCGTCTATCACATCCCGGCCACGACCGGCTGCGAGTTTTCGCTCGACCAGCTCTCCCGGCTCCTCGCCCTGCCCAACGTGGCGGGGCTCAAGTTCACGTCGCCGGACCTGTTCCAGTTGGAGCGGCTGGCGGCCCGCCACCCGGACCGCGCCATATTCATGGGTACAGACCAGATGCTCATATTCGGGCTGCTCGCCGGGGCACGTGGGGGGATCGGGACGACCTACAACGCGATCGGCCCGGCCGCCGTCAAGGCGTTCCGAGCCGTCGAGCGCGGCGATATCGAGACCGCCCGGGCGGCACAGGCGATAATCAACCGGTTCGTCCGCGCCTTCCAACAGAACGGCGGGATGCGCGGCCTGAAGGCGCTCGTCGCCGAGCGCGGGAACTGGCCCGCCGCCGTGTCGCCCGCACCCGCCAGAGCGGTCCCGCGCACGACCTGGGCGCCGCTGGGCGACGCGCTCGATCGGGCGCTCGCCGAGGCGGCCGCTCTGCCCTAATTCGACGACGAACACCCGCGCCACCCTCGCAGGATCATCCGAAACGGGAAAAGCTCCGGCGGACCACAACTCATCTTGACAGGCGCCTGCACAGGGCTAACATGCGGCAATAACTTCTGGAGGGAGCGATATGGGGCAATGGATCAACCGTTTGATCGGACATCTGACCGATATGGCCAAGGCGTTAAAACCCCATGTCGAGGCAGTCCTCGGCTGGGTCGGCGAACATCGGCGGACGATCGCGCGGTGCAAGAACACAGCCGGGAACATCGGCTGGTGACAAATGAAGGAGGAAATGATGATCCTGGACGGGCACATACACGTTGAAAAGCGAAGCGATAATCCCGCCGGGCTGGTCGGCCGGCTGGAGGAAGCGGGGATCGAGGGCGGGGTGATCATCTCGCTCTCGCCGCCAACGGACGACAGCCCCGACGACCCGGGCGAACGGCTCGACGACGTGCTCCGCCGGACCGCGGGGCACGAGATGCTGTTCCCGTTCTTCTGGATCGACCCGCTCCATCCGGGAGCGCCGGACCAGGTGGCCGCAGCGGTCGAGCGCGGCGTCGCCGGGTTCAAGGTCATCCCCCACAACCACCTCCCGGGCGACGACCGGGCGATGGTGGTCTATCGACAAATCGCCGACGCAGGGAAGCCGCTCCTGTTCCACTCGGGCATCCTGTGGGACGGCCGGCCGTCGGGCAACTTCTGCCGCCCGTGCAACTTCGAAGCTCTGCTCGATGTGGACGGGCTCCGGTTCGCACTGGCCCACATCTCGTGGCCCTGGGTCGACGAGTGCATCGCGGTGTACGGCAAGTTCCTCAACGCCTACTCGAGTCGGCCCGACCTGTCGGTCGAAATGTTCATCGACCTGACCCCCGGCACCCCGCCCATCTACCGGCGCGACGCCCTCACCAAACTGTTCACCGTCGGCTACGACGTGGCCAATAACGTGCTCTTCGGGCTCGACAGCTCGACGGACGACTACAACGTCGCCTGGGCGAACGAATGGATCGAACGCGACAACGAAATCTACGCCGAACTCGGGCTGGGCGAGGCGGTCCGGCGGAAGGTGTACGCCGACAACTTGCTCCGGTTCGTCGGGGCCACCACCGAGACGATCGTTCACAAGACGCCGCGACCCGGAGAATCGTGAGGCCCACTGTGGACCGACGGTCCGGTGTGACAGAGACCCCACCGGCGGTAGCATCGCCGGCCAACCGGCGGGCCCCGACATGGCACCGCGATTATTAATCGCAACGGTCTCGGCCGGGGCCGGGCACGACCGGGCGGCCAACGCCCTGAAACGGGCGTTCGAGCTCGGCGGACACCCCGGCGAGGCCCGGACCGTGGACATGCTCCAGCGCTGCCCCTGGCTGGTCCGGGGGCCCGGGCTGAGGGCATACTACGCGCTGCTCAAGCGGTTCCCGTTCGTCTGGCGGCTGATCTATGCCCGGGCCAACAAGGGGGCGGCGGGCGGTCGCAGTCGGCGTTTGATGGCGCTCGTCGACCGCACCCTCGGCCGCCGGTTCCTCCGGGATGTGCGCGACAACCCGCCCAGCCACATCATCTGTACTCACTGGGCGCCGGCCGAGTCGCTGGCGTGGATGCGGCGCACCGGGCGACTCGATGCCCCGGTCGCCGTGGTCGTCACCGATTACGACGACCATATCGTGTGGGTCAACCTGGGGACCGACCACTACTTCGTCGCGGCCGATCATCTCCGCCGGCGGCTGGCCGACCGGGGCGCTCCGCCCGACCGGATCACCGCTCCGGGCATCCCCATCGACCCCGGCTTCGCCGTGGACCTGCCGCAGGAGTCGGCCCGGCGGGAGCTCGGGCTGGACGCGGACCGGCTGACGGTCCTGACGATGGGCGGGGGCGGCGGCCTGGGGCCGCTCCGGAACACCGTCGAGACGCTCGCCGGATGCGGCGACCTGCAGGTCCTCGCCGTGACCGGCCACAACGAGCGAGTCCGGAAGCAGCTCGACGAAATCGACCTGCCGCCCGCCGCCCGGCTCGTCACCTACGGGTACGTCGATTTCATCGACAAGCTGATGGCGGCCGCCGACCTGGCGGTGATGAAGCC
>PUPC01000261.1 GCA_003553185.1 Planctomycetota bacterium
AGCGAGCCCAACACCCACAGCCAGTACAGGTTGAACAGCAGGTGGAGGGTGTCGCCGTGCAGCAGGACCGAGGTGAACAGCCGCCACGGCTCCTCCTGCCAACCGCTGATTACGAACGGGTGGAAAGCGTTGTCCGACCACACCAAAAGCGACAGGGCCAGCGCAAGGACGGCCGTCCCCCCGACGGCGGGGAATGAGGGCAGCGCTCCAAGTGGCGGCGGTCGGCGCATCATCGGCTCCCGGAAAACAAGTCCAGCCCTATGATATCGAAAACACGCCGGCCGTCCAACCCTCACGCCGACGCGATGGCTTCGAATGAAGTGTACGGTTTCGGTGTGATCTTGCGATGCGTTTGATGGCTTTGAAACCGATGCGGGAGGCAGCGGGGGCCCGGCGGAGGCAGGGCGATGTTACGAGGATCTGTCGACCCGGAGCGGGTATGTGACAACGGGGCTTTTCTGGCCGGCGTCCGCGTCCGACACCACGACCCGGTTCCGGCCGGCGGCCTTTGCCCGGTAGAGTGCCCGGTCCGCCTTCCGGACCAGTTCATCGTCGTTCACTCCGTTTTCGGGGAATGCGGCCACGCCGAAGCTGATCATCACCTTCATCTCGTGCCCGTTGTAGTGGATGGTGGACTCGTTGACCCTTCGCCTGATTGTTTCGGCCATGTCGGCGGCGGTCTCGGCGTCGGACTCGGGCATGATGATGGCGAACTCCTCGCCGCCGTAGCGATACACCTCGTTCTCTTCGCCGGCCCAGCGTGCGCAGTTGGCGGCAAACCACTCGAGCACCGCGTCGCCCGCCTGGTGGCCGTAGGTGTCGTTAAACGCCTTGAAATGGTCCATATCGAGCATGATCAGGCCGAACGGGGCGGCGCCGGGCGTTCGCCCCCCGACCTGCTCCGTGATTGCATCGTGGAACATCCGGCGGTTGTACAGCCCGGTGAGCGGGTCCCGCTCGGCCAGCCACTGCACCTTGCTGAACAGGCGTGCATTGGTGAAGGCGATGCTGGCGATGTTGCACACCATCCCCATGAGCATCACGTCGGGCGTTCCCGCCCGATCGATTGTATGCACGTTGACGATGCCGACCACCTCGGTCTTGTCGAGCAGCACGCCCGAGAGGACGGCGTCCAGCGCCGAGTCGGGCCGCTGGTCGCTGGACCACCACGCGGGCTGATGGGCGTCGATCAGCTCGGCGATTCGTTCATCACCGGGTTCCAGGCGCAGGGGGAGTTGGCAGCCACACCGCTCGACACCGCAGGTGTTTGCCAGCAGAAACGCGCGCTCGCGGTCGCTCTTGAGATAGACCGACGAGCAGGTGGCGCCGAAGCATTCTTCGAGCACTCGGAACAGCGAATTGAACAACCGGTCGGTCTCCAGGTTCGAGTAGATTTTCCGGGCCGACTCCTCCAGCATGTGGACCAGGGCGGAGTACTTGAGCAAGCTCCGCTCGAACTCCGCTTCTCGGTCCCGGGCCTCCTGCTCGATGGCCCGGTTCCGGGCCTGCAGACCGTTAATCGCCCTCCGATAGCGCAGCACCTTCTGCCGCGATTCGAGCATCTCCCTGCGGGCATGGCGAGAGAGAGTGGCAACGATTGCTGCCAGGACCTGGAAAGAGAGGAGCCGGGCCAGCAGCACGCTAAGCCCCCCACCCAACGGCAGGTGCTGAGCCAGCATCACCTGCGCCGTCAGGAAGGAGACCAGGAGGCCGCCGCCGACCGCCGCGGCCGCCGCCGCCATGCCGGCGAACAGACCGCGATGATAAGCCATCAAGCTGATCGGCACCATCAGCATGGCGTCGAAAAGGAGTGCCCGGCCAGGATGATGGGCACAGGTAACCGCCTTGCCCAGCAGGATGAGAAGGATGATAAGCGAGCAGGTGGCGGGACTTTTGAACCGCGACTGAGCCCGGAGCGATGCCCCCGGATATTCACGAATATCGGATGGGAATGCTCCACCTTTCACGCCGCGGTCTCCTCAACCAGCCGGTTGTGCTTGCAGTACGTTCGAACGAACTCCGTTGACGCCCTGGCTGTATCTCGCGAACTCTTCCCGGTTATCCAGGAGTACCTCGACCACCTGTGGGTCGAGCTGGCTGCCGGCCGCCTTCTCGATGACCCGGAACGCCCCTGCGGTCGGGAACCGGGAGCGGTAGCATCGGTCGCTGGTCAGGGCGTCGTAGGTGTCGGCCACGGCGATGATCCGGGCACCGAGCGGTATCGCATCACCTTCCAGGCCGTCGGGATAGCCACTCCCGTCGATCTGCTCGTGGTGATGCCGTATCAGGGGCAGGCAGGGCCGAAACTGGTTGATGTGCTGGAGCAGGTTGACGCCCCGGATCGGGTGGGTTTTTATCAACGCCATTTCGTCAGCGGTCAGCTCGCCCTCCTTTTTCAGCACGGCATCGGGGATGCCCTGCTTGCCGATGTCGTGCAGCAGCCCGGCGAGGTTGAGCGTGTCGATCTCTGCCCGGGGCAGGCCCATCAATTCGGCCAGCCGGACGGTGAAGGTTTTCACTCTCTGGGAGTGCCCCTTAGTGTACTGGTCCTTGTTCTCGATGGTGTTGACGAGGAGCCGGATGAGATTGAAAAACAGGTTGTCGAGGTCCTCGTAGAGCCGGCTGTCGCGGATGACGAACGCGCTCTTGCGGGCGAGCGCCGCCATCAGCTTCAGGTGGTAGCTGCTGAACTGCTCGTCGGCCGGTTTGAACGCGACCAGACAGCCGTAGGAGTCGGACTCGACGGTCAGCGGCTGGGCCATCGCCGAGCCGAATTCGGGGGAGTGAGTCCGGAACTCGGCATGCCGCTCCAGGTTGGCGACGACCTCCGGTTTGCCGGTTCGGAGGCAGCGTTCGGCGAGTTGCCGGGCCGTCTGTTCGGCCTCGATCTGGAGCACGGTCGAGGGCGGCTCGGCCCGGTCGGGCGCCCAGAACAAGCGGCAGCCCTCGCCCAGCCCGGCGGTCTCGGTATCGATCCCCACGGAGGCCAGGCAGGAGCATTCGAGCACCGAGAACGCCTTTTCCGCCACGAACTCAATCACGTTGCTGGTGTACGAACGGAGCGGAATCTTCTCGTCGATCTCGTAGAGTAGTTCGATCTCCTCGTAACGGAGCTCCAGCTCGCCGGCCAAACTCTCGATCTCGCACTCTTTCGAAGACTCCTCGGCGAGCGCTTCGAGCATCGCGTCGAGCACCACATGGGTTGAGCGGTCGGCGAGCGAGTCGGTATCGGGACCGCTGGCGACCAGGGTACCGAAGTAGCTGGACGCGTTCCGGATGGGCTTGGCCTCGATCCCCCGGCCGTCCGGAGAGGTCAGGCGCCGGGCGGTGTCGGTCTCCCGGCACTCGCTGCACAACCGCCGGAGCAGTTCGCCGTGGTCGCCGTCGTCCGGTTTGGGATCGGCCGATGCGTCCCGGGGGATGGCCATGGCCAGGTTCCCGTCTGCATCAAAAACGTGGACGGACACCCCCTGTTGGCGGTACAGATGGTCGCCCAGTTCTGTCAGGTATTTGCGGTCCCGATCAAGGGCGAGTTGCCCTGTCACGTTACTCATCGGCCTGCTCCCTGGTTATGTGATACAGGTATCTCGCGGCCCGCTGTTCCGCCTGTCGCATATTCTTCCACCAGGCGCAGGACCTCGCGGAGACTGAACGGCTTGGACAGGAATTTGCGATGTGGCGACTGAGCGAGCCAGGTCTGGGTGTCGAGGTCGAGTTGGGAGGTGAGGACAATGGTGAGGAAAGGCGAGTCCTCCCGAAAGTCCTCGCATCGGGCGCACAGTTCGATGCCCGACATCCCCGGCATATTGACATCCGTGATCAACACATCGGGGCGATGCTCGATGAATTTCTCAAGGCCTTCCTCGCCCGAGGCCGCCCGGAGAACATCGAATTCGTGTCGCCGAAGCTTGATCTCGACGACGCGGCTGATGCACGGCTCGTCGTCCACGGCCAATATCAGCGGCGGATTGTGCCGACAGCACGGATAAGCGTCCAAAACGTCACTCATTGTCTGAGCCCTCTGGCGATAGTCCTATGCAACCCCGCCCGCCGGACAGGCGTTCGAGGGTGATGCCCGAGCAGAGAAAGGGCGCCCCGCCGCTCACGCGGGCAGCCGTCATCTCCGGTCTGAAAGCGATCTGTCACTTGGTCCGCCCATCTCCTGTACACATGTCGGCCCCTATGAGAAGCAAGGGCGCGTGGATGCTCCACGTCCGAGCACCGAACAGTGCAAAGGACGTGCCGAACGGACGGAAAAACCGATGACCGCACGGACCGGCGGACCGCACGGAAGGCGCTTCGGCCACTGCCAACCGTCGTTACCAACGTTCTTCCAAGGGGTTGTGGAACTGGCTGGCCCGACGGGAGAGGGATGGATAAACCGCGAAAACAGGGTGCGAATACGGCGGGCTCCCGCCACCGTCTGTCGGCCATTCGCCCTGCAAAAGCGGGCACATCCCGTAGCGGGCGGCAGGCCCATCACACAACCTGATGGCGCCCAATATGTTGGGGAAGGGGCTACGTGTTTTGTAGGGAGACTACGCGCTGACGTAGCGTTTGGGACAGGCGGGTCGGCCGGGAGCGAGATTCGTCACGCCCGGGCGTGCGGACACGCTGTCATTTCGGCTCGAGCGTGGTCGTGACTTCGGTCTCGACTTCGAAGTCCATCCGGACGTTCCCATCCGGCCCGCGGAGATACATGTCGCCCGCCGCGAGCATGTCGACGGTCGTTTCGAGGGCGACCCCGCGGTCGAGGTCGAACCGGGTGGTCCCCTTGCTCTGGAACAGGACGTCGCCGGCCGTGCCCCTGAGCGGCACAGAGCTGATCTCGGTCAGGTCGATCTGGTGGTCCCGCGCGACCGTCGCGATGGCGAAGCGGATCACCGCGATGCCCGGCCCATCGCCGTCCGACGGCTCGATGTCTTCGAGCAGGCAGGCGGTCTGGAATTCGGTGTCGCCGAGGAACGGGATTTCGTCGACCTGGATCGTCTTTTCCCAGGTGTCGCCCGGGCCGACGGGGCGGCCGGGCAGGAGTTCGGCCCAGTGCTGGGTGAGCATCCCGTCGAGGAAAAGCTGCATTTGGCGTCGGATGGCGGCCAGGTCTGCGTCGGGGTCCTCGACCTCGGCCGACTCGGCCACTTGCTCCATCAGGTCGTCCAGCCCCTCGGTCTCGATCACTTCGCCGTTCCGTACGCGAAGTGTGGCCGTCCAGCCGATGAATGGATCGACGTAGGACTTCAGCACCGCGGCCATCGGCGGGCTGTCATCGTCGAGCTCCGGTTCGTCGCTGTCGTAGGTCACCACCCCGCGCGCCGTCGCGTCTGTCTCGCGCATCCGTCGGCAGGTATATCGGACGGTCTGGACGCCCTGTTCGTCGGGCTCGGAAATCTCGATGTCGCCTGTGATCCTCCGCCGGATCTCGGCGCTGTGGGTCTCGCCCGTCCCCGTACTCTCCATCCGATTCCGGGTGATAACCGACTGGGTGAGCGTGTATGTGCCCGGCTCGAACCGGGGTTCCAGTTGGACATCCGGCCCGGTGTATTGCGGCTCGGCCCGTTTCTGGGCCTCGACCCACTCACTGGCCGAGAACTCCGGCTCGACCGGTTCCGGGACACAGGAGAGGGCCAGCGCCCCCAGCAGGGCCATAAGAAAGCTCAGATACCGATTCATGCCTACATCCTTTCAACGGTTCCGTTTATTCCGTCGCTCGTTAGATCAGCGGCCGAACCCTGTCGCCGCCGAGGTAATTATAGCGCCGGGTCCGTCGGGCGGCAAGCGGTCAACGCCAGGGACTGATGAGCGTCGGCAAGTTCCAGAACAGGCGGAAAAGAATGTCCTGGTGGAGCATCACCAGCAGCGAGCCGGCCGCCAGGTAGGGGCCGAACGGGATGTGGGTGTTCCGCCGCCGAATGAGAAGAACCACTCCGACCACCGCTCCCACCACACACGCCACGAAGAAGGCGAGCATCGCCCCTTGCCAGCCGATGAACGCACCGACCATCCCCATCAGCTTCACGTCGCCGAACCCCATCGCCTCCTTCCGGAACAGCACCCTGCCCAGCCGGCCCGCCGCATAGACGATCCCCGACCCGACCAGCATCCCCACAATCGACGCGACCAGCCCGCCCAGGTGCGGCCGACCGGCAAGACCGGTCCAGCGGAGAATCCAGCCGGTGATCAACTCGTCGTGCTCAATAAGACCCGGCCAGATGGCGCAAAGCACCGGGCCGACGTACATCCCGGCGACCGACACCTCGTCGGGGATGACCATCCGCTCGATATCCACAAACGACGCCACGATCAGCGCCGAGGCCAGCGCCGTATACGCCCCCAGAGCCGGAAGCCGGCCGAGCGGGACCGCGTCCGACGCCGCCGCATGCCCCGCCAGCACCCAGACGAAGACCGCCCCGGTGAGCAGCTCGACCAGCATGTACCGGGCCGAAATCCGCACCCCGCAATGGCGGCACAGGCCCCGCAGCCGGAGCCAGCTCAGCACCGGGATGTTGTCGTGCCACGCGACCGGCTGGTTGCAGGTCGGGCAGTGCGAGCCGGGCCGGAGCAGCGACATCGCCCGGGGGAGCCGGTAGATGCACACGTTGAGGAAGCTCCCCACGCACAGGCCGAGCAGAAAGGCGAAGACATAAGCGATTACCGGCAAAGGTCACCTCCCGACGGGACGCCGGCCTGGTTCGGGCCTCGATCTCTCATTGGGCGGCCGCCAGATACTCGCGGGCGACCGCTTCCATCAACTCGCGCGGGGCGTCCTGCTCGGTCCACGTCTTGAACTGCTGGACCGCCTGGTTGACGAACATGTCCAGCCCGGTCGCCGTGGTGCAGCCCGCCTCCGCCGCCTGGCGGAGCAGCCGGGTATAGACCGGGTTGTACACCGCGTCGAACACGACCATCCCCGGCCTCAGCGCCGAGTCGGGGACGATCGAGTCCTCGGTGTTCGGATGCATCCCGACCGACGTGGTGTGGGCGAGCACATCGGACTCGGACTCGGCGAGGGCATCGAGCCCCGCCCACTCGCAGCCGACCTCCTCCGCCAGCGCCCGGGCCTTCTCGGCGGTCCGGTTGTAGATGCAGACCGACGCATCCCGCGCCCGCAGGCCGAAGGCGAGCGCCCGGGCCGTCCCGCCGGCTCCGACCAGTGCGACGCGCTTCCCGGCCAGCGGCTCGCCGTCCAGCGCGGCCTCGATCGCCTCGGTCGCCGCACTCCAGTCGGTGTTCGAGCCGTGCAGCCGCCCCTGGCGGTTCACCACGGTGTTGACCGCCCCGATCTGGCGGCAGATCGGCTCGATGTCATCGAGGGCGCCCATCGCCGACTCCTTGTGCGGGATGGTGATGCTGTAGCCGGCCATCGGCAGGCCGCGGTAGGCCTCGATGAACGTACATACGTCGCCCGGCACCCACAGGGGCAGGTACACCGCGTTGATGCCCGCCGCCCGGAACGCGGCGTTGTGGATGTGGGGGCTGATGCTGTGCCCGATGGGGTCGCCGATCACCCCGTACACGGCAGTGTCGCTGTTGATGGACCGATAGTGGTATCGCCCGATCAGCTCGTCCAGCGGGACCTGGCCCGGCGCGGTCTCGTGCGACGGGTCCATCGGCGCGAACGTGAGCAGGCCGCCGAACTTCCGGCACAGGATGCGGCTGATCCTCCCCGCCTCGCCCATGCACAGCCCGATGCAGGGGACCTCGGCGTGGCGAAGCACCTCGAACATCCGCAGGTTGTCGACGATCGAGTTGGCGGTGGTCACGATCTTGACCACATCGGCGCCCAGACGAACGATCCGCGAGTAGATGTTGGGCAGGTCGAGCGGGGTGGTGGTGTAGTTGTGGTACGAGATGATCAGCCGGGTGCGGTGCCGCTCCTCGATCCGGTCGGCCAGGTCGAGCTCGACGTCCACGTAGTCCGCCCCCAGCTCGATGGCCGCCTGCAGCGTCTTGATCCGGACGTCGTCGGGCCAGTCCTGCCCGCCCCCCTGTTCCTTCGGACGGTTGGTCACGATGACCGGGCAGGGGCGGTCTTTGAGAAAGGCGGCGAGTTCCTCGGCCCGGGGGAGGGCGTCGAGCCGGTCCAGCCGGACCTCTACCAGGTCGGCTCGCTGGGCCGCCCGGAGCATGGCCCGGCGGGCGGCCTCGAGTGTCGGCTCGGCAAGGGGTGCACAGATCATTGCGAGGCGTTCTCCGCTCCCTCGGTTCGCACGGCGATCTGGTTGATCGCCCGGAGATACGCCCGGGCACTCGCTTCGAGAATGTCGGTGCTGACCGCGCGGCCGTTCGCCTTGAGGGCGTCGGTCCCCACCTGGATGGTCACCTCGCCCTGGGCGTCCCGACCGACGGTGACCGCCCGGATTTCGTAGTCCAGCAGCCGGCACTCGATCCCGGTGATCCGGCTGATACAGTTGTAGATGGCATCGACGGGGCCGTCTCCGGTCGCCGCGTCGGTCACCGTATCGTCCGTTGCCGTATCCCGGATGCGCACGGTCGCGGTGGGCACCATCTCGCCGCCGCTGCTGATCTGGAACGAGACGAGCTGGAACAGCTCGGGGGCTTCGGCCAGTTCCTCCTCGACCATGGCGGTCAGGTCCTCGTCGTAGATTTCCTTCTTCTTGTCGGCGAGCACCTTGAACCGCTCGAACAGGTCGTCGAGCTGCTCCTGGCTCAACACCAGGCCCATCTCCTCGATGCGGGCACGCAGTGCGTGGCGGCCCGAGTGCTTGCCCAGAACGAGCTCGGTCTGGCGGGCACCGACGTCCTCCGGGTTCATAATCTCGAACGTCTGCCGCTCCTTGAGGATGCCGTCCTGATGGATGCCGCTCTCGTGTGCGAACGCATTGCGGCCGACGATCGCCTTGTTCCGCTGGACCGATATCCCGGTCAGCGCCGCGACCAGCTTGCTGGTGGGGACCAGGCGGGTAGTATCGAGCCCGACATCGACGCCGAAGTAGTCCTTCCGCGTCCGAAGCGCCATCACCACCTCCTCCAGCGAGGCGTTGCCCGCCCGCTCGCCCAGGCCGTTCACCGAACACTCGACCTGCCGGGCGCCTGCCCGGACTGCGGCCAGCGAGTTGGACACGCCCAGCCCGAGGTCGTTGTGGCAGTGGACGCTGATGATCGCCCGGTCGATGTTGCTCACTCGCTCGAACAACTCGGCGATCAGCTCGGCGAACCGCTCGGGGATGGCGTAGCCGACGGTGTCGGGGATGTTGACCGTGCCGGCGCCCGCCTCGATGGTCGCCTCGACGATCTCGACAAGGTAGTCGAGCTCGGTCCGCGAGGCGTCCATCGGAGAGAACTCGACATCGTCGGCCAACGTGGTCGCCAGTTCGACGGCGTTGACCGCCATGTCGAGCACCTCCCGCTTCGACTTGCGGAGCTGGTGGTCGCGATGGAGCGGGCTGGTGCCGATGAACGTGTGGATGCGCGGCTTCTTCGCCGGCTCGAGGGCTTCGGCCGCTCGAACAATATCGTCCTCGACGGCCCGGGCCAGCCCGCAGATCGTCGGGTACTCGAGCTCGCTCGATATCCGCCTCACCGCCTCGAAATCGTCGGGCGAGGTGATCGGGAAACCGGCCTCGATGACATCGACCTTCAGCCGCTCGAGTGCGTGGGCGATCTCGATCTTCTCCGCCGTGTTCAAGCTGGCACCGGGCGATTGCTCGCCGTCACGGAGCGTGGTGTCGAAAATGACAACACGGTCTTGTGTCTGACTCATGGTCCTCCGTCCTGTCTTCCCGTCAAATGAGGATACGAGAAACGGCTGTCGATCAGGGTTCGGGCGGAGCCGCCGCGTCCAGGTCCGCCGGGCCGTCGTCGTCGGGCTCGCCCTCCGGGGCCGGCTCCTCGTCGGGCCCCTCGAACCGGACGTGGCCCCAGATGGGTTCGCCGCCCGTCGCGCCGCGCAGCCGCGTCCAGGCGGTGGCTTCCAGCCGCCCGCCGGCGTACCGCCGCCGAATCGCCCGGCAGGCCCACACGCTGCCGGGGAGGGCCGAGGGGTCGGCCCCCAGTTCTTCGAGCGGGACGGCGAGCTCGACGGTCCAGGCCGCGTCGCCGACTGCCGCCCTCGCCTCGAGCTGCGGCGACCAGGCGGGGTCCGCCGTGGTCACGCTCTCGACCGCGCCCCTGGAGTTGATCCGCAGCAGGAACACGCCGGCGCCGGCGTCGGAGCCGACGCCCTCCGGTGCCAGGTGAATCTCGATGTGGTCGTCGCTGTCGAGCCGGGGAGCTTCCTGATCCGGCCCGACGTGGGCCAGGAGGTTCGCAGGCCGCGGCTCGTCCATCCGGGCGCCGAGATAGAGCGTCCCGCCGTCATAGGCCATATAGAGTTGGGTGGACGGCTCGGCCGTCTCTCCGTCGGCGTCCAGGAAGGCCGTGGGAAACGCCGCGTCTTCCCAGAACGACGCGCCGAGGGTCCCGTCGATGGGTTCGGGCCGCTCGATCTCCCGGACCAGGCCCTGGCTGCTGTACCGGACGGCCAGCCACTCGCGCCATTCGGCGGTGCCGAACTCGGGCTCCGGGCCGAGGTCCCACAGGGGGGGCTGTGTCCGCGGCTCATACCATTCCGGCGGGCG
>PUPC01000025.1 GCA_003553185.1 Planctomycetota bacterium
GCGCTCGGGAGTGCTGGAGCGCGCGCATCGCATGCAACCAGCCCGTCGTCCCGGGCTCTGGGCGTCGGAACTATTACTATAGTATAGCCCGCGCCGTGTCGGGATTCAAAAAGAAATATTTTTTTGGTGGGTTCAGGCCATGTTCGTCACGCGGTTTGACAGGCGTGACTTGCGCCGGGCGGCCTGGTTCTTGTGGATCAGGCCCTTGCGGGCTGCCCGATCGAGCATCCGCACGGCCTTTTCCAGTTCGGCCTCGGCGGCCTCTTTCTGGCCGGATTCGATGGCTCGGTCGACCTTCTTCAGTTGGGTGCGAAGCGCGGTCCGTTTCGGTTTGGTCCGTTGACGGCGGTCCTCGGACTGGCGTGCTCTCTTGGCGGCTGATTTGCTCTGCGGCATGCTAGGTGTTCCCTTCTGTTCCTGTGCCTTCCTGGCTGGTTTTTTTCGCCATCAGCTTGTCCAGTCGGTCCTGAACGTCCTTGTAGGCCATGTCGGCGTCGAAGATTTTTCGGAAGACCTCTTCGGCCCGGTCCAGTTCGCCCAGTTTTTCCAGGGTGATGGCGTGATAGTACATGATCTCTCGGATTTCGCGGTTGGCTGCGGTGCCGCCCTCGGCGGCCTGCTCGAACTGGCTGGCCGCGAGCTGAAATTTTTTCGTGTTGAACAGGCACATACCAAGCATTTTGCGGCAGCGTCGGCGCATCCTCGGGTCGCTCGCCGCCCGCTGATAGTGGGGCGCGGCCTGGTCATACTGGTTGGCCTGAAACAGCAGGTCGCCCAGCTTGGCCCGGACGCCGGAATCGGTGGGCCGGGCCTTTACCTGGCGCTCGTATTCCTTTTTCGAGAATTCGAACTTCTCCTCCTTGATCTTCTCGACCTCGTCCTTGGTCTGTTCGTCGTCCGGGTTGGCTTGCAACTTCGCGTTCAATTGTGCCAGTTTCCGGTTGAACTCGTCGATTTGCAGTTCGCCCAGGCGTTCGGGGATCGAGAAGTCCATCTTGTCCATCTCCTGGGCACGTTCGTACATCTCCCGCGCCTTGCCGAAGTCCTTATCGCGGCGGTAGAGGTCGCCGAGCTGGAGCACATATCGTTTGTTGTCGGGGTTTTCCTCCACGTCTTTTTTCACCCGCTCGATGGCTCGCTTGAGGTCGTCCTCGGTCCGAATAATCCTGTGTTCTTCCTCGAGGTCCTCGGCGTCCTCCTTGCTTTTCAGGGATTCGCGATAGGTGGCGTCGTCGTCGGTGGCAGTCTCGTACCGGCCGTCCTTCATCGTCTTCATCGCCGCCAGGTCGCGCAGCTCCAACTGCGCCTCGCGGTTGGTGGGGTCCACCTTTCGCAGGTGCTCCCACGCCTCGATGGCCTTGTTGACGTCGCCCGCCTCCTGGTATTGATGCCCGAGGTGGCGATACGCCTTGGTTTTGTTGGGCTTGCGGTCGCGAATGAACTCGAGCGTGAGCACGGCGATGCTGGTGTGGCCTCCTTTTATCGCCGCCTTGGCCAGCCCCCAGAGCATCGGCATACACGTCGGGTCGTTTGCCAGCACCTTCTCGCAGTCCATCATCGCCCGGTCGTAGTTCTTGGTCAGAAAGTGGATGCCGTACGCGATGATGGCGGGCAGCCCCTTGACGATGGCGAGGACTTTTCCGCTCGTGCCCCCGCCCGCCTGGGCCCACCTTCGCACCTCGGCCTCGCGAAGCATCTTGCGGGCCTCGAGGTGGTCCGGCTGCATGGTCAGCAGTTGCTGCCAAAGCATCACTGCCAGATCCCAGTTTCCGCGCTCGAACGCCTCGTTGCCCTGGGCGTACAATTTGTTCAGGTCCATGGCTGATCCCTCAACGGCTTTCCTTATCCAGTTGAATATAAACGCCCTGCGGCATCACGTCAACCCCTCGACGCCGTCCGGGGCTGAGCGGGTATTGTCCATACCACGCAAGCGGTGCGGATAGTGTATCCCCGCCCGAGGGGGAAAGTCAAGCAAAGAAAAAAGGTTTGTCCTCGCCCGCCGCTCGTTTGACAGCGCCCTACCGACGGGGTAGACTGCCTTCAACTTAGCGGAGAGATGAAGGATGCTGGAACTGAAGGCGCAGGACACGCTCACTGCCGTCGAGCTGAACCGGGGCGAGGGCTTCCGCTTCATCCTCAAAAACGGCGAAACGCGCGAGCTGGTGCTGGAAGAGACCGACGCCCGAGTGCTCCTCACCAACTGCGCCGATACCCGCGTCGAGGAGCCCAACGGGGGCACCATCTACCAGTTCACCTGCCGCGTCCGGATCGACGGCCGACCGATGACCCTGCAACGGACCGTGTGCGCCCAGGATTCGTTCTACGAACCCTACGTGGTGGACGGAATGCGCATCTGGTTCGACGGGGTGCAGGACATCTTCGACCTGGTCGTCGAACACCACGGGCCGTGCCAGCCGGGCCGCCACGCCCGGTTCGCCGTCCAGGATGCGACCCAACCGATCTGCCCCGAGCCCATCCAGCCGTGGTGCCCGATCGACGATGACCGGATCGACGTCGCCGACTGCTACAACGGCGACGACCCGTGGATGGGGCCGTATCTGGGCGCCTCGGCACACGGCGGGCTGGACATCAACCACCCGCGGGGCACCCCGCTCTGGGCACCCATCGACCTCGACGACGGGGCCTACCGCGGTCACATCACGCGCGGGGCGAAGAACAACCGGTGGTGGGGCTTCCGCCACTGGCCCGACGGCTCGACCTGGATCCTGGGCACCGCACACCTCATCCGGCTGCTGGTACCCGAACATCGCCCGATCAAGGCGGGGACCCAATACGCCGAGAGCGCCGGCGTCCGCGTGGGGAGCCACGACCACACCCACTTCACCTTCCTGGTCAAACAGCGGGGCAACATCTTCCGCCTCGACCCCTGGATACTGTTCTGGCAGATCTTCGAGAACAACCGTCGGGACGGCAACCCCCGCTCCCCGATGCGACGGCACATCGACCGGCCGACCGTCGTCGACCTGGCTCCCGTCGGCCCGGCGAGGACGGGCGAACCGGTCCAGTTGAACGCCAAAACTCAAATCGGGCACAAGGCGAAGGAACTCGCGTACTGGTGGACGTTCGGCGACGGCGGGTCTTCCTCCGAACCGAACCCCGCCCATGTGTTCACAGAGCCGGGGGTCTATCCGATCACGCTCGCCGTCGATGACGACCGCGGGCGGCGGGCGGCGCGAACCCACCACGTGACGGTGACCGGCGAACCCGCCGACGTGCCGACGCTCTCTCTCGAATCGCCGGACGAGCCGGGCTTTCGGCCCCGACCCGCATGGATGACCGACACCTACGGCGAGCGTCCGGCGCTGGGGCACACGGTCGAGTTCACCGCTTACACCGGTGCGAGCGGCCCGCCGGCCGCCAAATCGGTCCTGCTGGGCGGCGTGACCGCCGGCCGGGTCGGCTCGGGCCTGCGCATCGCCGACGGGGCAGAACCGTCGCGCGAGGCGGGCACTCTGGCCGACGACGGCGAGCGGATGTGGCTGAACGGGCTCGACATCGAACTGAAGCTCGATGAAGACGGGGCCGCGCTGCGGCTGCGCCCCGACGTGGCCGCGCTCGGCCCGGGCGTACATCGCCAGGAGCTTCTGGTCGGCTGCGACGGGCTGGACAATTCGCCGGCCGCGTTCCGCGTCGTGGTCCGCGTCATCGACCTGCCCCATCTGCGAACAGTCACCGTGGGCGACCAGGACAGGGGCTTCTATGCCACGCCGGGGTTTTGGATTGAGCCGCGGTTCAACCACTGGGAGCCAGCCGGCGAGGGCGGCCGATATCTCGCCAACGGCGGCCGGGCGGCCGAGGACGAGTTCGCCCGGTTCACCCCCGATCTGCGGGCCGGCCGGTACGAGGTCTCGTTCAGCGACCGCACCCCGTTTGACCCCGACGCCCGGTTCGAGGTGCGGGTCCGGCACCGCGGCGGCGAAGACATCGTCTGGTGCAAGCCCGCCGGGTCGCTGGTCATCGGGACCTTCGATTTCGACGACGGGGCCGACGGCTTCGTCGAGGTCCGGACCGCCGGCTCGACCGGCCAGGTGCTCGCCGACGCGGTCACCTTCCGCCCGATATGACAACTCGCCCGCCGGACCGCCGGGGCGACGGCCATAGCCACTGCACGGAGAGTCCGCCCGACACGGTTCGCCGCACGACGAGCCAGCCCGGCGGCCCGATCCACCTATGAACGACACCATTGTCGCCATCGACATCGAGACGACCGGGCTCGACGCCCACGCCGACGAGCTCATCGAGGTGGCGGCCGTGGTCCATCGCGGCGGCGAGATCGTGGACCGGTTCGCCGAGCGCGTCCGGCCGACGAAGCCCCTCTCGCCCGGCATCATCAAGCTGACCGGGATTACCCCCGCGACGCTCAAGGACGCTCGCGAGGCCGACGCGGTGCTCGCCGACCTGCTCGACGTGCTGCCCGGGGCCGCGATGTATGTCGCCCACAACGCCCGGTTCGTCGGCTCATTTCTCCGCCGGGCTACCAGGGACCTGTTCGACGCCGACCTGCTCGACACCGCCGACCTGGCCCGCATCTGCATGCCCACCTTGTCCAGCCACCGGCTCGACGCTCTCCGTCGACAGTTGGACCTGCCGGAGCCGACAGCGGCCGGGGCGCTCGGCGATTGCGAGGCGGTGATCGCCCTGCTCAAGGCGCTGGTCGATACCGCACTCGACATCCCGCTGCCCGTCCTCATCGAGGTCAACCGGCTGCTCGAGGGCGAGCGGGCGACCCCGCTGGCCGAGTTCTTCCAGGCCGCGCTGACGCAGGTCCGGGGCCGCCACCGCGGCCGCCCGCCCGGATTCGTCTCGCTCTTCCCCGAGGAGCCGTGGCCCAAACCGCGGCCCGTGCCTCCCGAGGACATCGAGTATGAACCGCTCGATGCCGACCGTTTCGAAGCCCTGCTCGGGCCGGACGGTCCGTTCGCCCAACAGCTCGACGGTTACGAGCACCGGACCGAGCAGGTCGCGATGGCCCGGGCGGTGACCGACGCTCTGAACGGCTCGCGGCATCTGCTCGTCGAGGCGGGCACGGGCATCGGCAAGAGCTTGGCCTACCTGGTCCCGGCCGTCCACTGGTCGGGCCTGAACGACGCCCCGGTGGTAGTGAGCACGAACACCAAGAACCTGCAGTCGCAGCTCTTCTTCAAGGACCTGCCGCTCATCCGGTCCGCCCTGGGCCTGGAGTGCAAGACGGCGCTCATCAAGGGCCGCCGCAACTACCTGTGCCTGCGGAAGCTGCTCTACCTGCTCCGCCACGCCGGGGCCGAGCTCGACCGGCGCGACCGCGCCCGACTGGCCGGGGTGCTTGTGTGGGCGGCATCGACCCGGTCGGGCGACATCTCGGAGAGCGGCCTGGGCGACGGCCGGGCCGGACGCCGGATCGCCGACCAGATCACCTCGCTTGGCGAGGAGTGCCCGGGCTACAACTGCGACCACGCCCGGCGGTGTTTCCTGTTCCGTGCCCGGCGGCGGGCGCGGGCGGCGGACATCGTGGTCGCCAACCACGCGGTCATTTTCTCTGAAATGGCGAACGCCGAGCAGAGCGCAGTACTCCCCCCGTACCAGCACATCGTCTTCGACGAGGCACACAACCTGGAGGCGGCGGCGACCCGGCATTTCAGCATCGAGGTCTCGATGCCGCTGTTCCGGCGCGTCCTGCGCCGGCTGTGGCGCCCGGGCCGACGGCGGGCCGGCCGGGGGCTCATCCCGTCGATCCTCCGGGAGGCCGAACGGTTCGACCGGACCTCCGAACTGTGGGAGATGGCGGCGGGCCAGGCGAGGAGGGCCGTCGATGCCCTGAGCACGATGGACGACGCGCTCGAGCCGTTCTTCCACCGGCTCGCCGACCTGCTGGGCAAGGAGGGCGAGGCGGACGTCCAGCGAATCTGGCCCGACCGCAAACGCGAGTCGATGTGGGCGCCGATCCGTGCGGCCAAGGAGACGCTCATCTCCGCTCTCGCCAGGGTGATGCGACCGACCGAGGGGTTGGCCGACACGCTGGACGAGATGGGGCCGGGCGAGCAGGCGGACCAGGCGGACTTCGTCCAGCAGTTGAACGCGGTCGTCGATTGGTTGCGCGAGCTGACCCAGGACCTCGAGCTGTTCCTGGCCACCGCCAACGAGAACTACGTCTATTGGGTCGAGCGGGCCGACTCCCGGCAGGGCGGCGTCCGCGGTTGGGCGGCCCCGATCAAGGTCGGCCCCGAGCTGTTCGAGCACGTCTACGGCCCCAAGCACACCGCCGTCTTTACCTCGGCCACGTTGACCGTGCGGGGCTCGACGTCGTTCCTTCGCAAGCGGCTGGGGCTGGACCGGGTCGAGCCCGACCGACTGATCGAGACCAACGCCGGCACCCCGTTCGACTACGACCGTCAGTGCCGGATTATGGTGCCCGCGTTCCTCCCCGAACCGAGCGGCCGGGGGACCGATTACGGCGAGCAGCTCGGGGTGCTGATGGCCGAGCTCTTCCGCCGCAGCCGGGGCCGGGCGATGGCACTGTTCACCAGCTACCACATGCTGCGTGCCGCCACGGGCGTGCTCCGGGACGAGCTGCTCGGTGACGGGATTCGTATCCTGGCTCAGGGAGCGTCCGGATCGCGCGAGAGCATCACCGAGGAGTTCAAGCGCGACGTCCGGTCCGTCCTGATGGGCACCCACTCGTTCTGGGAGGGGGTCGATCTGATGGGCGAGACGCTCTCCTGCCTGGTGGTCGCCCGCCTGCCGTTCGCGGTGTACACCGACCCGATCCACCAGGCGCGGTGCGAGCAGATCGAGGCGGAGGGCGAGAACGCGTTCATCGGCTACTCGCTGCCCAGCGCGGTCATCCGACTCCGGCAGGGGTTCGGCCGGCTCATCCGGCACAAGACCGACCGGGGGATCGTGATCATCGCCGACCGGCGGATCATCACCCGCCGCTACGGATCGTGGTTCCGCAAGAGCTTGCCCGCACCCACCCAGAAGTTCGGCGACCGCGACGAGCTTCTCCGGGCGGTCGAGGAGTTCCTGACCGAGGCGGACTGAGCCCGATCAACGGGAGGCCCGGAACACTTCCGAATGATATCGCTCGATCAACGACGGCTCAGCCGGCCAGCACGGCCAGGTATTTTCGGACGGTCTCGGCCAGCCCGTAGCGGAGTGCGTCGGCGATGAGGGCGTGGCCGATGGAGACTTCGAGCACCCCGGGCACGGCCGAGCAGAACCGGCCCAGGTTGTCGAGGTTGAGGTCGTGGCCGGCGTTCACGCCCAGCCCGACGTTCGCCGCTCGCTCGGCCGACACGACGAACGCGGGCAGGACCTCGTCCGCTCGCTCGCACTCGAACGCCCGGGCGTAGGGCTCGGTGTACAGCTCGACCCGGTCCGCCCCGACCTCGGCGGCCATTGCGATGCGCTCCGGGTCGGCGTCCATAAACAAACTCACCCGGCAGCCGAGGTCGCGCAGTTCTGCGACGAGCGGGCGGAGCCGGTCGCCGTCGGCCGCCAGGTCCCAGCCGTGGTCGGAGGTGGACTGGTCGGGGCTGTCGGGCACCAGGGTCGCCTGGTCGGGCCGGATGTGTCGGAGGATGTTCATGAAGCCGGGATAGTCGTCGCACTGTTCGGCGAACGGGTTGCCCTCGATGTTGAACTCGACATCCCGGCAGAGCGGAGCGATCCGGTCGCAGTCCTCGGGCCGGATGTGCCGCCGGTCCGGGCGGGGGTGTACGGTGACGCCCGCCGCCTCGGCGTCGATGATCGTCTGCGCCGCCTCGGTCACGCTGGGGATGCCGATGTCCCGCTGGTTGCGCAGCAGGGCCACCTTGTTCACGTTCACGCTCAGCCGTGTCATCGCGTGCTCTCCTTACTTGTGTTACAGGTCGATCCAGTATCGGCGGGTGGGCCGGCCGTTGTCCGGGGCGACGACCTGGTTGGCGAACACCCCGCCGTTCTTCTCGATGACCCGGGCGGACGCCGGGTTGTCCCGGTCGCAGGTGACGAGCACCCGCTGCAATCCGAACTCCCGGGCTTTCTCCAGGGTCAGTGCCAGCAACCGGGTGGCGATGCCCCGGCCGCGCTCGGACGGGCGGACCTCGTAGCCGACGTGCCCGCCCCGCTGGGTGAGCCGGGCGTTGAGGTAGTGGCGGAGCCGGCTGCGCCCGATGACGCGGCCGCCCTGCATCAGCCAGAACGCGGTACTGGGCACGAACCCGCGGGGCAGCTTTCGGCCCGCCGCCCGGTCGCGCCGCCGCTGCACGAAGGCGTCGAAGTCTTTCTTCGCCCGGCGGAGCTCCCGTTCGGCCCCAGGCTCGCCCGCCGCCTCGAGTTCCTCGAGGTAATCGATGAACGCCTCCCTGAGCGACTCGTCCGGCTCGACCAGTTGGGGTTGTTGGCCGGTCATCGGCAAGTCCATACGATCAGCCGGTGCCCACCCGGCCACAGGGTCAACACGCCTTGTGCCATTTTGTCCGAGCCGGTGTCCGCGACGACGCTGGTTGTCTGCGCTTCGCCCCAGCCGCCGTTCAGTGCAGGAAGCAGCGGATGCCGGTGTGGATCATGTGCATCCCGTACTCGCCGGCCGCGGCGGTCACGCTGTCGTCGCGTGCCGAGCCGCCCGGCTGGGCCACGTACTCGACGTGGGTACGACCGGCCCGGTCAATGTTGTCGCGGAACGGGACGAATGCGTCGGACGACAGGCAGATGCCGCCGTGCCCGGCCACCCACTCGGCCCGCTCCTCCCGGCTGATCGGCTCGGGCCGTTCAGCCAGCCCGGCGAGCATCGCGTCCATCTCCGGCTCCGAGAGCTCGTCCCACAGCAGGAACTGATCGACGACGTTCGTCTTCTCGGCCCGCATCAGCCCGTCCTTGAACCGGAGCCCGAGCGTCTTCGGATGCTGCTGGAGCAGCCATTTCTCGGCCTTGCCGCAGGCGAGGCGGGTGCAGTGTACCCGCGACTGCTGCCCGGCTCCGATCCCGATCACCTGCCCGTCGTAGGCCAATGCGACCGAGTTCGACTGGGTGTACTTCAGGGCGATGGTGGCCACGACGAGCGTCTCGCGGATGTCCTCGGGAACGGCCTCGCCCGACACCGCCTCGGCGAACAGGTCCTTGGTGATCTCCGAGTCGTCCCGCTTCTGCGACAGGGTGAACCCGAAGACCTCGCGGGTCTCCATCTCGGGCGGCTCGTAGGCCGGGTCGGCCTTGATGACCAGGTACTTCCCGCCCTTCTTCTTGTTCAGGATGTCGAGCGCCTCCGGCTCGAAGTCGGGCGCGACGATGAGGTCGGAGACCTCCATGTCGAGCACCTTGGCCAGCGATGCGTCCACCGGCTCGCTGACCGCGGCCACGTCGCCGAACGAGCTCATCCGGTCGCCGGCCCGGGCGCGGATGTAGGCGAGCGCGGCGGGCGAGTAGTCCCCGTCGCCCAGCATCTGGGACCGGCGGAGCGCGTCGGTCAGCGGTCGGGCGATCGCGGCGCCGGCCGGGCTGACGTGTTTGAACGAGGCGGCGGCGGCCACCCCGGTCGCCTGCTTGAGCGAGTGGACGAGCTGCCACGCCCCCAGGGCGTCGAGCATGTTGATGTAACCCGGTTTGCCGTTGAGGAACTCGAACGCGCCGTCGGGTACCTCGAGCGTGGCCGGCTTCTGATGCGGGTTGCAACCGTACTTCAGTTCCATCGTCTTCCCTCCGGATCAAGGCCCCGTCGGCGGTCTTCTCCCCGGGCGCAGGCGAGAGCGGTTCGGGCGTGCCCGCCCGCCTGTTCGCCGCTGTGCGCCCGGTGGTCTCCTGTGCCTGTGTGGCGGGGCCGGAACCAGACACCCGGTCTTCCGACTCGGGCAGCCCAGGCGAGCGACTCGGCGTATCGTACCGCGCTCCCCCGTGGTCGGTTCCACGTGTCTCGCCAGTCGCGCGGCCGCATCATTATTATGATGGGCAGGATACCCCCGCCCCGCTCGCAAGTCAACCTCGGCACCGCGGTTTGGAAGAGCAGCGCCACAAACTCCGATCGTGGCCGGCGGGTTGTGGTGTCGGGACGAGAGAGCCCCGCTGCGTTCCCGCGGCTTGACAGTCGAACGGCTCGGCTAGTAGAATCGTTCCCGATGGGCGCCGGCCCGAATCGGGTGGCCGGGAACGTTTCTCGGGCACAAGGGCTTGTGGTGGCACAAAAGGGAATGTTCGGACCCAGGCGGTTCGGGCATAATGACTATGGTAGGAATATGTTATCGTCGGACGGTCGGCACGCTCTGCCGGGCGGCCGTGGCGGCGGGCGTGATTTTGGCCGGGCTGCTGCTGGCGGCCCCGGGCTGCAGGACACCGGAGGCGCCGGAGATGCCCGAACTCGACCTGACGGACGAGCCGGACACGGACGTACGCCCGCCGGAATGGTATGAGCCGCGGACACAGCCCCCCCTGTGGGACCTCGGCCCGGAGCCCGAGTTCGGCACCGCCGAATGGCGCGAGTGGCTGGCCGTCCGGTACAGCAGCCAGGGCC
>PUPC01000321.1 GCA_003553185.1 Planctomycetota bacterium
AGCGAGTCCGGAAGCAGCTCGACGAAATCGACCTGCCGCCCGCCGCCCGGCTCGTCACCTACGGGTACGTCGATTTCATCGACAAGCTGATGGCGGCCGCCGACCTGGCGGTGATGAAGCCCGGCGGCCTGACCAGCAGCGAGTGTCTGGCCGTCGGCCTGCCGATGCTGCTCACAAAACCCATCCCCGGACAGGAAGAGGGGAACTTCGACTTCCTCGTCGAGTGCGGGGCCGCTCTGCCCGCCCGGGAGCCGGACGAGCTGCGGGACGCCCTCGGCCAACTGCTCGCCGACCGGGCCCGCCTGGACCGGATGAGCGCGGCCGCCCGGAATGTCGGCCGCCCCGACGCCGCCCGGGATATCATCGACGCCGCGCTCCGCCTCCGGCCCGACCGCCATTGACACCGTTCATCCCCCGGCCTATGATGCCGCGCACCTTGTAACGCCCCCGATAATCGAAGGAACCCACGATGCTTTATGACGAAACCGCCGCGCAGAAATACCTGATGGAGGTCCTCCCAATCCCGGGCCCGCCCGGCGACGAGAAGCAGGTGGCCGAGTACATCAAGGACCAATGCCGCAAGCTCGGCGTGCCCGACGACGCGATGGCCTCGGACGCCGCCAACGAGCAGAGCGACTATGGGGGCAACACCGGCAACCTGGCGATCCGGCTCGACGGGAAGCGAGGCGGCCCACGCCGCCTGCTCGCCACCCATATGGACACCGTCCCGCTCGCCGTCGGCAGCCGCCCGCGGATCGAGGGCGACCGCGTGGTCAACGACGCCGAGGGCCGGGCGCTCGGGGCCGACGCCCGGTGCGGGGTAGCCGCACTGCTGCACGCGATCAAGCAGCTCCGGGCGCTGGACGGGGACCATCCGCCGGTCACCGTGCTCATCACCGTGCAGGAGGAAGTCGGGCTGGTCGGCGCCCGGGGGCTCGACGTGTCCATCCTCGGGCCGGAACTGCCCGCGATGGGCTTCGAGTTCGACGGCGCCCGGACCGATGAATTCTCCTACCGCATCATCGGCACCCAGCGGATGAACATCCGCGTCCAGGGCCGGGCGGCCCACGGCGGACGGCCCCAGCACGGCGTCTCCGCCGCCGCCATCGAGGCCCTGGCACTCGCCGAACTCGTCGAGAACGGCTGGTTCGGCTACGTCGAGAAGCCGGAGGGCGACGCCCGCACCAACCTCGGCATCCTCGAGGGCGGCAAGGGCAGCAACGTGGTCATGCCCGACCTGTACGGACTCGCCGAGTTCCGGTCGCACAGCGTCCCGTTCCGCAGCCGGGTGATCGAGGTGTGGAAAGACGCGTTCCGGCGGGCCGCCGAACGGGTGACGAACGACGAGGGCGAGCCGGGCAGCGTCGAGTTCACCCCGGGGCCGTCCTACGAGCCGTTCGAGCTGCCGGCCGACTCGCCGACGGTGACGGTCGCACAGGCCGCCGCCCGCCAGTGCGGGATCGACGCCGAACTGGTCACCAACGACGGCGGGACCGACGCCAACCACCTCGCCGCTAAGGGCATCCCAACCATTACCATCGGCATCGGCGGGTTCCGGTGCCACTCCCCGAGCGAATACGTCGACCTCAACGAGTTCCGGAACTGCTGCCAACTCGCCGTCACCGTCGCGACCGCAGACGTGTGAACCGGGGCTGAGAGAAGGGTTTCGCATCGCCCCTTTCCGCCGCGCCCCCTGCGCGAATGGTCGGCTCCCCCTGCTGGTGATTGACTGCGTACACGTCGGGGATAGAATGGAGCGTGGAGGGTATTTGGCCAGTGAAAGTATTGGCAGCCATCATCGCGGGTTGCTTTCTGGCGTGCGCCGGCGCCGCTCAGGCGGGCGCGGCGGACCGGCCGGAGGCCCTGTATGTCCATATTTTCCGAGATGCCGACGAGGCGCTCGACCGGCTGGACCGGCTGGCGGACGCGGGCGAATGGGAGCAGGCGGCCGAGGCGGCCCAGGAGTACATCGAGGACGCCGACGGGCTGTTCCAAACGGAGCCGGGCCGATACATCTCCTTTGCCGAGGCGGTCCAACGCCGCGTCTTCGCCTGGCCGGACGATGGAATCCGCGCCTATCGCGAACTGTACGATGATGCCGCCCGACGGCACTACGAGGCGGCTCTGGACCGCCGAAGCGTCGTCGAGCTCTCCCGCCTGATCCGGCGGTACCTGCCCACCACATACGGGCCACAGGCGCTTGCCGCCCGGGCCGAACTCCGCGCCCAGCGGGGCGAACTCCGCGCCGCTCTCCGGGATGTCCGATTCCTCCGCCAACTCGAGCACCGGACCGACCTGCCGGACGAGCCCCTCGAGGCCAAGGAGACGGCCCTGCGCCGGGCGCTCCGGCCGCCGGAAGCCCGGCTGGAACCGTCGGCCGAACACGTCGCCGGGGTGGGCCGTGACGCCCGGCGGACGGGGCTGTATCCGCAGACCTATCGGATGGGCGTCCGACAGTGGTCGGCCCCCATTCACCAGGCGGACGTGGACGAGAGCTTCGCCCGCGGCCTCCGCGAGAAGGGCCGACGCGCGCCGAGGCCGAACCACGCAGCGGTCGTCGGCGACCTGGCGTTCATACAGACGTCCCGGCACATCGCCGCGATTGACCTGGAGTCTGGAGAACCCGCCTGGCAGTGGCCGGAGGAGCCCGACGGGCCGGATCGACGAAATCTACGGGATGCCATGTACGCCCCGTACGCGACATCGGACCGCGTCTTCGCCGTAATCGACGAGGGGCTCGTCGCCCTCTCGCACGAGGGCAGAGAACTGTGGTCCCTGGACCGAATCGTCCGGGGGGACGAGCCCCGGGCCGAAGACGGAGAGGACCCGCCGCCCCCGCCGGAGGTGTTCGCCAACTCGTTGGCGGTGGAGGGCGACAAGCTGTTCGTGTTGGCGACCGCGGCTCGACAGGAGTCCGAGGCCTACGCCGTCGCGTTCCATATCCCCGACGGGACGCGGCTCTGGCAGCGCCGGCTGTGCTCGCAGGTGTTTCGCGGCGTGCTCGGCCGGGGCCGCCACCCCGCACCGCCGGCCGTTCACCAGGGCGTCGTTTACATCTCGACCAACCTCGGGGCGGCGGCGGCGATCGAGGCGGCGACGGGAGAGGTCCGGTGGCTGACCGAATATCCGGCGTTCTCGCCCGAGCGGCGCCGGGCGGCTCTCCTGGCCGACGACTCCTGGGAGAACAACCCGCCCGTCATCAGCGACGGGCAGTTGCTCATCGCCCCGCAGGATTCTGACCACCTGATCGCCCTGGACACGGACGACGGGCGGGTGCGGTGGAAGGCGCCGCGACTGGGGATGCGCTACCTCGCCGGCTCGGACGGACGGGCGGCATTCGTGGCCGGCGACACCGACGCGGCGGCCGTCGACGTCGAATCGGGCAAGCTGCTGTGGACCGCCGAACTCGACGCCCCCGCCGTCGCCCGCCCGACGCTCGCCGGAGATGAACTGGTCGTGCCCACCCGCCGCTCGCTCCTGACACTGAATACCGACGCGGGGACTCGCTCCTGGCGATATCGGCTGGACGAACCCGCCGAGCGCGGAAACGTGACCCTGGCGGGCGACCGGCTGCTCCTGGTCTCGACCGACCGGATCGACCGGTACGGCCCGGTCTCCGCCGTCGAGGGCGACTCGGCACGGGCGCTCGTCCGCCGGGCACAGCGCCACGACCGCCTGGGCGACCTGCAGACGGCCCTCGAGACGTACCGGGCCGCTCTCGACGCTCCCGATGTCGGCCCGGAGGGCGGCGACCTGCGCCGCCGCATCGCCCGCCTGAGAGCGGACGCATATCGGCGGCTCGGCGAGGAGCATCTGGCCGAGGACCTAACCGAGCGGGCGGCGGATGCATTCCGGGCGGCCGTCGAGCACGCCCCGTCCGACGAGCTCGCCGCACGGGCCGGCTTCCGGCTCGCCGCGACCCTGGAAGCACAGGAGGAATGGGCCGAGGCGGTGGCCCGATACCAGCATCTCATCGAGCAGGCGCGCGGCGAACCGGTGACGCTGGACGGGATCGAGATTCCCGCCGAGATCGCCGCCGAGGTGCGCATCGCGAGCATCATCGACCGGCACGGCCCCGGCCCGTACGGTGAGCTCGAGGCGGCCGCCGCCGACCTGTGGGAACGAGCAGAAGCGGCCCCCGAGGCCGAGCGGCCGGCGCTCCTCCTCCTGCTGGCGTCGCAATACCCGAACAGCTCGTTGGCTACACAGGCGCGAGACGCGCTCGATGCGACGGACCGGGCGGACAACGCCCGTCTGCACCGGGTGTGGCGTACCGCGTTCGACTCGTCCCGGAGCTCGCCCGTCGTGCTCGACGGGGGCAAGTACCGGGTGGACGACGAGCCGGTTGCCCTTTTCGCCGTTCGCAACAGCGAGCGGTTCCCCTCGTTCGTCTGGAACACCGTCGAGGCCCGCCGAGTCTCGGATGGCCGGGTGTTGTGGCGGACCTGGGTGGGCGAGTCGGCGTCCACCGCCCGGGTCGTCGACGGGACCGTGGTCATCCACGGCAGCCACAACATCAGCGTTCTCGACGGGGCGACCGGCCTGACCCGGTGGACCTACGGCCCTCGGCCGGAGGCGGACGATCCGGGCGAGCTGCCGATCAGACGGCGCGACCTGGACCGAATCCGGGGCACCGCCGTGGGGGCGGACATGATCCTGGCGGCTCGGGCGTCGGGCGAGATTTTCGCGATGAACATCGAGACCGGCGAGCAGGTTTGGGACCGGAAGCTCGAGGGGCACGTGCTCGCTGGGTCGATCCGGTTCGACGGCGAGGCGTTCGTCGTGTGCAGCGAAACCCCCGGCGCCGTGTACCGAGTCGACCCCCGGACCGGCGAGCAGATCGCCCGGATGAGCTTCGACCGGCGCGACGACCGGCTGACATCGGTCCCCGCCTGGCAGCAGGAGGCACGCCGGCTGGCCGTGGTCGTCGGCAACCACCAGGTCCGCAACATCGACCTGCGACGCGAAGAGACGCTCTGGTCGGTGGACAGCGAGCACGCCATCGGACGGGTGGTCGCCGGCCCCGACGAGCGGCACGTGCTCATCCTGCCCAGCCGGTGGGCGTTCGGCGGCAAGGTGAAATGCATCGACGCGACCACCGGAGAGGTCCTGTGGTCGGCCGAGGCCCTGACCAAGGACCCCGACGCCGTCTATGTCGGCCGGCGGCTGATGCTCAGCGTGCGGGACAACAACGGGCCGGTGCTGATCGCCCAGCGGCTGAGCGACGGCGAGCGGACGTGGGAACGGCGGCTGCGGCGGGTCGGCTCCGGCGACACGATCGTCGGATGGGGCGAATTCGTCGTGGTCAGCGGCCTGTCGACCGACTGGTTCCGACCGCACGGCGAGGCGTCCCTGATCCGAAAGGCCGACGGTGTCGTCGCACGCTCGCTGGAACGGGAAGCCGGCGGGTTTACCACCGTGCGGGTCGTCGACGACACGCTGGTACTGTGTTCGAGGCGCGGCTCGGAGGCCTATCGGATGACGACCGACGGGGAGTTGTTCCGCAGGGCCGCCGCCCGACTGGCCGATGACGGCGAGCACGACGTCGGCGACATGGCCGGCCGGCTGTCGGCAGCGGGCCGCCACCGGGCGGCGATGGACCGGCTCGACCGGGCACTGATGGCGGAGGCGGTCGAACCCGAGCGGTTCGCACGGCTGCACGACCGGCTGGCGGCGATCCGCGAGACGCTGGCGGAGCAGAGCCGGGCAGTGTATCACGCACCGCGGACCGCCCGGCCGCCGGAGCTCGACGGCCGGCTCACCGACGACTGGCGGTTCGACCGGGCCGCCGTCCTGGACCAGCCCCGGAATATCGAGCGCATCCAGTCCGAAATCCACCCCGGACGGTTCTGGCACGGACCCAACGACCTGTCGGCCATCCTATACGTGATGTGGGATGCCGAGAACCTTTACCTGGCGGTTGACGTTCATGATGATGTGCAGGTCCCGCACGACTTCGACGCCGACGAGTGGGAGGGCGATTGCCTGATGGTCGGCATCGACCCCGACCACACCGGCGGGTACCGGTATAGCGGGAACCACACCGTGTTCTGGCTGGCACTCGCTGCCAAGCCGAGAGAGGACGAAGAAGACCGCGACGACCGGGAACGCCTGGGCGGGCAGCACCGCATCCAGATCAAGGAGGACGAGTCGGGCACCATCTACGAGCTCTCGCTCCCGTGGGAGGACCTCGGCGTGCAGAACCCACAGCCCGGCCGGCGCATCGGACTGAACATACTGGTCATCGACGACGATCAGACCGGGCAGTTGAAGGCCGCGAGCTGGACGCCCGGGCTGACCCAGAACCTGAACAAGGACATGATGTTTGAAGGGATCGTGCCCGAACTGTTCGGCACCGTGATCCTCGAAGGACCCTGACCAATGATGACACGAAAACTATGCTGGATGACCGCATTTCTCCTGGCCGCCGCATGCACGGCCACGGCAGCCGCCGACGAGGCGGCGCCGCACCGCGAACAGATCGACGGGGCCGTGCAGCAGCTCGATGAGCTGTCGGCCGACGACGACGCGGTCTGGGCCCACGCCGCCACCCTCCGGTCGGTGGGCGACGAGGGGCTGGCCGCGCTCCGCGAGGCGGCGGCCGAAGCCGACAGCGGGGCGGCCCGCCTGGCACTGGGATGGGCGCTGCTCTCGCTGCGAGAGCTGGACGCGGGGATCGAACTGCTGGCGTCGGTCGTGATGAGCGACGAGCCGCTCGAGGCACGCCTGGCCGCCGCACGTATTCTGGGCGACCGGGGGCGGCACACGGCCGAGGTCGAAATCACGGACCTGCTGGACAAGGCCGAGGACGACCGGCTCCGCGTCGCACTGGCCCGATCGCTGATGCGGGCCGCGACCACCGAGCAGGCCCAGGCGAAGGCGGTGACCTCGCTGGTCCGAGTCGTCCGATCCGACCGGGACGTGGCCCGTGCCGACGCCGCACTCGCCCTGGCCGAGCTGGACGACTTCCGGGACCCGGTCCCGGAGGTGCTGGCCGGGCTGGCCGACAAGCCGACCGACCGCGGGCGGCTCGCCCAGAAGCTGCTCGAGCTCCAACGGCTCTCGCAGTTGATGCTGCGCGAGAAGGAATACACGGGCAGTCTGGGCAACCCCCTGCTCGAGGAGATCAAGTCGATGATTATGGAGTACCACATCGACCCACCGGCCGAGGAGGCGCCGCTGGTGGACGCCGCCGCACGGGGGATGACCGAGTCGCTGCACGCGACCGACCCGTTCTCGGACTACCTCAGCCCCGATCGTTGGGAGGCGTTCCGCGACCAGATCAGCGGGACGTACGGCGGCATCGGAGCACACGTCCGGTTCCTCAAGGACCCCGAGACCGGCGAGGACGCCTTCACCTGCGTCAAGCCGATCTACTCCGGTCCCGCCTACGAGGCCGGCCTGCGGGCGTACGACCAGTTCCTCGAGATCGACGGCGAGCAGGTCGAGGGCAAATCCCAGGCCGAACTGACCGACCTCCTGCGCGGGGCGCCGGGCAGCGTGGTGACGTGCAAGGTCCGCAGGATCGGGCTGGAAGAGGACAAGATTCTGGACCTCGAGATCGTCCGCCAGCCCGTGTCGGTCTCCTTGGTCCGCCACGAGCTCCTGCCCGGCGGGATCGGCTATCTGCGGCTCGAGAACTTCGGCGACCGGAGCGCCGACGAGGTCGAGACCGCGCTGCGGGCGCTGGGCGAAGAGGGAATGAACGCGCTGATCTTCGACGTGCGCCAGAACCCCGGCGGCCTGCTGCTCGCCGCACGGGACATCGCCGACAAGTTCCTCACCGAGGATAAACTGATCACCTACAGCGAGGGGCGGAACCCCGATATCGCGCCGCGGAAAGACCTCCGAACCACCGCTGAAGCCACCCACCCCAACGTCCCGATGGTCACCCTGGTTGACGGGGCGTCGGGCAGCGCATCCGAGCTGGTCGCGGGCGCCCTGCAGGACCACAAGCGGGCGACCCTGGTCGGCGAACGGACCTACGGCAAGGGCAGCGTCCAGCAACTGATGCAGCTGGACGCGACCGGGCGACAGGCGGCACTGAAGCTGACCATCGCCAAGTACTATCTGCCCAGCGGCCGGAGCATACACCGAACGCCCGACAACCGGGGCGGCGTCATCCCCGACATCGAACTCTCGCCCGAACAGCCGTGGGAAGAAGGGCTGTTCGAGCGGTTCCGGGCGGCCGGCGACTTCCAGCGATACTCGCTCCGCCACTGGCCCGAACATAAAGAGGTGCTGATGGAACTGGCCGAGTTCGACCACCTGGACCACACCAGGTACCCCGGCTTCGACGAATGGTTCGATGAGCTGAAGGTCAAGACGGACAAGGATACCGCCCGGCGGCTGCTCCGCCAGTGGCTGAGGGTCCTGACCGCCGACGAACTCGGCCGCGACTGGGCCGGCGACCTGCAGGAGGACAACCAGTACCAGCGGGCGGTGTACGAGGCGGCAATGCGGCTGGAAGACTTCGACCCCCGGTCGGTCCCCCGGTTCCGACCGTTCATCGACGAGATCGAGCGACGGCGGGAACGCAAGGCGGAGAAGCAAGAAAAGGAAGAATAACCGCCTGCCGTCCGGCCCCTCAAGCCGTCATCTCCGGGATGGGTCCACCACGTCCCCCACGTCGGGCGCGTCGATCCCCTCGATCAACGGGTCCCCGTTTTCCAGGACCGGCGCTCGCACGGTGTCACCGTTCGGCGAAATGGTGATGGGGATGACATCGCCCGGCTGAGCCGGAAAAGATGCCGCGCCCGTCTCAACGACGCCCGCCTCCAGCGCCCAGTTCACCGAGAACAGGACACCGTGATAGGAATAGGGTGCGACCGGGGCATCGAAGCGGAACTCGCCGCCGCCCGTCTCCGGGGTGGCTTCCAGGCGATGTGACCGGACGGCCCGGCAATCGCGGCCCTTCCCGTCGGCGTACCACACCAGCCGGACCTCGATTTCCGGCCCCGGCTCGTCCACCATCCACAGGACCTTGCCCGCGATGGGGGCGCCGGGGTTGAAGCGGGTCTGGCCGCCGTAAGTGCCCAGCTTGATGACGCTCATTCGGCCGGTTCCTCCGCTGGTTCGGGCAAAATGACGAACGGGAACACGAGGTTGAGGTTCGGCCGGCGCTTGATATCGCCGTGTACCCGGATACGCCACACGATCCGGTTTCGCCCGGCCTCGAACGAATGCATCAGCCCGGCCGGCACGGCGGCGGTCGCCGCCCCGGCCGCTATCCGCCGCGGGTCGGTCACCTCTGCGATGGGCACCTTCGCGAACACGTTGGCGTGTGGCCGGCTGCCCGCGTCCACCGACTCCTCCCGGCCCTCCAGCCAGACGGACAGCGAGCGGAACCGGCTCACCGTTCGGCGGAATCGCCATCGCAGGTGGAACGACTCGCCGCCCCGGACAGCACCGCGGCTGGCCACCAGGCGCGGGCGAGGGTTCGCCAGGCCGATCAGGCGGCCGAGTATGTGTGGGAAGGGCGGGATGCTGATCGCGAGGAGGGCGGCCGCCCAGACCACCCAGAGCAACGACCGCTGGGTCGCGAGCACCACGAGCGCGGTGGCCAGGGCCAACAGAAAGCCCGCGGTCGTAATGATCCCCCAGGTGGACTCGCCGAGCCGGAGACGCGGGGCACGAAGCACGACCTCACCGTCGTCGGCACGGTGCGCGGGGAGGCCGGTCGCGGGCGAGGCGGGCACGGTCTCGCCCTGATCGCGTTTATCCCGTCGCAGCCAGGCGCGAATCCGGGCCAACAGGGGGCCGGCTTCTGAACGAGTGTTCACGACTTCGCCTTCTGAATGACGGCGTCTCGGATGAACTCGGGGCGGAACATCAGGCCGGTGACGAGATTGCAGCCGTGGATGCAGAAGCAGGATCGAATCTTCGCTCGCATCTCCTCGGCGGCCGGCGAGCTCCACAGCCGGGCGATATCGAGGTCGTAGTCGTGCAGGTTGCCCACCGGCTCGGTCAGCTCGCACAGGGCCACGTCGCCGTTGGCATAGACGACCCCGTCGATGACGCCCGCGTGGCAGGCCATGCACTTCGTCGGCCGGCGGAGCATCCGCAGCGAGAGATCGATCTTCGCCTGCTGCATCGGCGACCAGAACGGGTACTCGCTCTCCTCGCTCCGCGCCTGCAGCCACTCAAAAAACGACTCGAGGCGGTCCACCGGGACCAGCGGCGACTCGGGGTCGCGGGGGTCGATCCCGCTCGACGAGCCCGCGGGCAGGTTCCACGTGCCGAAACTCTCGCCCCGGATCAGACCGAACTGGAGCGGGATCCGGAGGGGGATCAGCGACTCGACGAACTCGGGCAGCACGTCGATGTTTTTCTTCTGGATGCAGCAGGCGATGTGGACGGAGAAGCGGGCGTCGGCCTCGGCCAGTTCCTTCAGCCGCCGGGCACTCTCCATCGCCGGTTCGAACGCGGGAACGCCCCGAACCTCGTTGTGCGTCTCCTCCGGGCCGTCGATCGAGACCTGGACGCCGAGCGACTCGACGCCGAGCTCCGACAGCACCCGCCGGCAGGTATCGACGATCCGGTCGGGCAGCATCCCGTTCGTCGCGATCTTGATCTCCCGGCAGCCGTTCAGCTCGTGGAACGCTTGGGCGACCTCGAACAGGTCGGTCCGCAGGGTCGGCTCGCCGCCGGTGATCGACAAGCTGATCGGATGGCGGAACGACCGGGCGAGGGTGCGGAGCTCGTCGAGCGAAAGCTCGGGGGCCTTCGCGCCCAGCTCCTTCCAGTAGAAGCAGTGGGCGCAGCGGGCGTTACACCGCTGGGTGACGTAGAGGATCACGGTCGTCGGCGTCTCGATCCGGGCCAGCCGGCGTTCCTTGCGCCCGGCGTAAGCCCGCGCGATCCTCAATTGGGCCGGCCTGGGCAATCCCGCGTACAGTTTCGCCAGAAGCTTCCGCCCTGTCGCCATCACGCCCTCACAGTCTGTACCGTTTCCGTTGCCCCGGCCTCCTGCACTCCGCTCTGGCATCGTCGAGCATGTCCAGCACGCCGGTCCGGTCGTCAACAGCACCTCCGCCGCGGAAACCGGGTTCGAACTCCACCAGCACGTCCACGTCGCTGTCCGGCCTGAAATCGTCTCGCAGCACCGAACCGAAGAAGGCCAGCTTTCGTATTCTATTGCGGCTACAGAACGCCGTGATCTCTTCGTGGGGTATGTCGATTCTCACGCTCATCGCTGTGCCTCCACCGCCGATTCGTCGGCAACTCACTCCATCGGGTTATTATACAGCCCGATGCGTTCCCCACAAACCGGAACCGGACCGGCATGGCTCCCGCGTTGACAGCCCGACCAAGATGTGAGGACGGTTGGGGAACCGCAGATGAACGCAGATAAACGGAGATGATGCGGATGGACGCCGAAAGCGACACGAACCGCCGATTAACGGAGATGGACGCAGAGGGAGCTAATAGTGGTTTACCACCCGTTTCACCTCGACCCGCGGCGCTCCGAAGTTGAACAACAGACACAGCCGAAGGCCCGTCGCCTTCAGATAGTTCAGGCATTGGGCAAGATGGACCTCGTTCAGCGCCTTGAGCGCCTTCAGTTCTACCAGCAATACGTCCTCAACCAGAAGATCGGCCGCGTATTCGCCCACAACAACCCCGTCTTAATGAACCTCAATGCCGTGCTGGTGCACGACCCGCAGACCTTGCTTGCGCAACTCATGGGCCAGCGCGTTCTCGTAAACTCTCTCAAGAAACCCACAACCCAGCGCGTTGCTCACCGTGTACGCGCACCCGATCACTCGCCCGGACAATGCATCCAGCTCTTCTCTGTCATTATCCATTCGCGCCCTTTCACGTCCATCTGTGTCCATCTGCGTTCATCTGCGGTTAGTCCCGTTTGGCATTCATTTGCGGTCCCAACACATCTTAACGTCGGGCGGTGGGCGGGCGGATCAGGCCGGGTCGTCGCCGGCCTGTCGTCGGGCTTCCCTGGCCCGTCTGCGGCGGCGTTCGCGGAGCATCTTGAACAGGGGGACGTGCGGGAACAGGACGGCCCGGGTCCGCTCGAACCGGGCCAGCCACTCGCGTTCGTCTTCCGTCAGCAGTTCCGGCGTCAGTTTCTGTTTCGCCTTGAGCAGCCCGGCCCGGTCGAACGCCCCGAGCAGCCGGACGAGCCGCCGCCGGCCCGGCACCCACCGCGGGATATACACGGCGGACGCGAAATCCACGATGTGGGGCCGGCCGTCCTTGCCCAGGACGAAGTTCTTGCCGTTGCGCAGGTCGAAATGCACGATGCCGCGCGCGTGAATGACCTCCAGCAGCTCGGCGCACCGCCGGTAGTAGGACTCGTCCACTTCCAGGCCGTATTCCAGTTTCCTGCGTGTGAGCGCGGTGCCGTCGATATATTCGATGAGGAAGCCGTCCCCGTCCAGGCGCCGGTAGGCATCGGGAACGCCCTCGATCCCCTCGAGCCGTTCGTAGATTCGGAACTCCCTGCGGATCAGGCGTCGGCCGAGGATAAAGCGGAACACGGCGGGCCGGTCGTTCACATCCTTGAGGATGGCTCGGCGGCCGTCCCGCTCGATCAGCTTCACTCGTGCGTCGCACCACTTCGGCCGCCCGAACTCGCGGACCACGTGGCGATCGATGTCGTCGCGAGTTATCTGGTCAAACACGGCAATCCTCATGTCGGGCGGCGGACGTCCGCCGTTTCTTCCGCCGAACCCGTCCTACCGGGCCGCCATCCCGGCGTCCGCCAGCATCTGGCGGAACTGCTCGGCGTTGACGGCGGCGTGTCCGGCGTGGCAGTTGTTGAAGAACACATAGACCGCGTCGCTTATCTCGTCCAGCTTCCGGACCCTCGGCGTCCACTCGGCCAGTTCGTCTTCGGCATACCGGTAATTGTAGCGCTCTTTGGCCCCGGCGTACCACTTTTCTGCGTTGCGGCTGTGGAACCGGACATAGGCGACGTTCCCGGTCGACTCGGCCACCGGCGGCATCAGCCCCAGCTCATACGGCTCGTCCACGCAGCACAGGCCCACCCCCAGCTCGCGGAGCAGCTCGAGAGTGGACATCTTCGACCAGCCCCGGTTGCGGAACTCGGCGACCAGGCCGTACCCCGCGAAGTCATCGGCGAGGTGCCGCAGATAATCCCGGTTCGGCCCCGTGTTCCGGAACCGGTACGGGAACTGGGCGAGGACGCCGCACAGCATCCCCGCCCGCCGGGCGGGTTCGATGCCCTGTTTGAACGCCTCGGCCGCGTCCCGGTTCCGCTTGTGGGTGGTCTCCGCGTTCGCTTTCACAAACAGGCGAAAGTGGGCGGGCAGCTTGCGGCAGATGCCCTCGATGGTCCGTGCCGTCGGCAGCCGGTAATAGGTGAAATTCAGCTCCGTGGTGTGGAAACGGGCCGCGTATACCCCCAGCATGTCCTGCCTGGTCGTGCCCGGCGGGTACCATGTTCCCACCCAGTCGTCATAGCTGTATCCCGAGGTTCCCACGTATATCATTGCTTGCCCGGCCCTTTCATATGATTCTACCGGCGGTATTCCGCCCGGTCAACTCGGTCGCCCCGTTCGCTGTGGTCGGGCGGCTTGACACCCCGCGCGGGCGGAAGTAGAATAATTTTCAAGTCGTCTGAACTGGATCGAATCGCCAAACCCAACGTCGGAGACGCTCCATAGAACCTCGTCAGCTTGCGAAACGTAGCGCTCGGCTTGCCGATGAGTTGCGGGCGTCGGACATCACGATCCTTGATGTTCGGGAACTCTCCGACATCACCGATTATTTTGTGATCTGTACCGGCGATACACGTCGCCAGCTCCGGGCCGTCGCTGCCCGGCTGACAGACGAACTGGGACGCTGCGTGCCGGGCAAAGCCCACAGCGAAGGCGAAGAAGACTCCGCCTGGATTCTCCTCGACTTCGGCGAGGTGGTCGTCCACCTGTTCCAGCCCGACGCCCGCGACTATTACGACCTCGAGCTGCTCTGGGGCGACGCCCCGAGAGTGGACTGGGACCCCGAAAACGAAGAGAAGGCAAACAACTGTGCCCGTCCGCCAAGAAATTAACAACGCCATCCGGACCGCCCTGCCCGACGTAGACCAGGCCGTTCTCGACGAGCTGCCCCTCGTCGAGTTCGGGCGTGGAGACCGGGGCGACCTGGTCACCCCCATCGCCATGCCGCTGGCCAAGCGGATCGGCGGGAACCCGCGCGAGCTGGCCGAACGGATCGCGGGAGTGATCCGCGAGAAACCGGGCAAACTCGACGAATTCGTCGACCGCGTCGAAGTGGCCGGCCCGGGGTTCATCAATATCTATCTCACCCGCCATTTCTGGGAAGGACTCATCCGCACGATTTTGTCGAAAGGCCCGCGCTACGGCCGGTCGAAGATCGGGCAGCGGCGGAAGGTGCAGCTCGAGTTCGCCTCGGCGAACCCCACCGGCCCGCTCTCTGTGGCCCACGGACGGCAGGCGGCCCTGGGCGACGTGCTCGCCAACATCATGACCCAGACCGGATTCGACGTGTCCACCGAGTACTGGGTCAACGACTGCGGCAACCAGATCGGCAAGCTGGGCGAGTCGGTCTATGTCCGATACCTCCACGCACTCGGCGAGCGGTCGCGCGAATTCCCGGCCGACGGGTACCAGGGCGAGGACATCCGGGAGCTGGGAGCCGATATCGCGGCCAAGGAAGGCCGCAAGTACGCCGACATGACGCCCGAACAGGCGGTCGCCGAGCTCGGCCGGCTGGCCTCCGACCGAATCCTTGCCGGCATCATCGCCGATTTCAAGCGGTTCGGCATCCAGCACCACACCGTGTTCAGCCAGCGCACGTTCGAGTCCGAGGGCCACGTCGAGAACCTGCTCGAACGCATGCACGACCTGGGCCTGACCTACGAGAAGGACGGCGCCGTGTGGATGAAGACCAGCGACTACGGGGACGAGAAGGACCGCGTCCTGGTCAAAAGCGACGGCACCTGGGCGTACCGGCTGTCGGACATCGCCTACCACGAGGACAAGTTCAACCGCGGGTTCGAGCTCGTCGTCGATATGTTCGGCCCGGACCACCACGGCCACACCATCACCATGCAGTCGGCGATGAAAGCACTGGGGCACCCGGTGGAGACGGTCCGGTTCCTCACCGTACAACATTGCACCATCATTCGGGACGGCGAAAAGATCAACATGTCGACCCGGTCGGGGAAGATCATCACCCTCGACGAGGTGATCGCGGAAGTCGGCGTCGATGTCGCACGGTTCATTTTTCTCACGCAAAAGCCCGACAGCCACCTCGACTTCGACCTCGAACTGGTCAAGCAGGAATCGCTCGACAACCCGGTGTACTACATCCAGTACGCCCACGCACGAATCGCCAGCATCATCCGAAAGGCACAGGAGCAAGGCCTGATCGACCCGGCCGAGATGAGCCGGGGGGTATATACCAACGGAGACTCGACGCACCTCGGGGCGCTGGAAGACCGCGACATCGGCCTGGTGAAGAAGCTGGCCCGGTTCCAGCCCGTGCTCGAAAAGGCGGGCACGGAGCTCGAGCCGCACCGCCTCACCAATTACCTGAGCGAACTGGCGGCCGAATTCCATAACTACTACACCCACTGCGTGGTCATCGGGGACGACCGGGCGCTGACCCTGGCCCGCCTGCAGCTGGTGAGCGCCGTCCGGGTCGTACTCGCGAACGCGCTCCACCTGCTGGGGGTCCACATCCCGGAAACCATGTAACCCGGACCGGCAGCATCGGGAGGCGGCGCATGCCGATCGAAATCGACCACGTGACCAAGCGATTCGGCAAAAAAGTCGCCGTCGAAGACCTCTCCCTCACCGTCCACGACGGCGAAGTCTATGCGTTCCTCGGCCCGAACGGGGCGGGGAAAACGACCACCATCAAGATGATTACCGGCCTGCTCCGGCCCACCAGTGGGACCGTACAGGTCGAGGGGTTCGACGTACAGGCCGAGGGCATGGAAGCTCGAAAGGTCATCAGCTACGTGCCCGACCAGCCCTTCCTCTACGACAAGCTCTCGGCCCGCGAGTTCCTCGCGTTCGTCGGCGACATGTACGGGATGGACCCCGACCTGTGCCGGACCCGGATCGACGAGCTCAGCCGCCGGTTCGGGATCACCGGCTACATAGACGACCTGTCGGAAGGATACTCCCACGGGATGAAACAGCGCGTCGTCCTCGCCGCCGCTATGCTCCACAACCCCAGCGTACTGGTCATCGACGAACCGATGGTCGGGCTCGACCCCCGCAGCGCCCGGCTGGTCAAGGATGTCCTGCGAGAAATGGCCGACGACGACGTCTCCGTCTTCATGTCCACCCACACGCTGTCCATCGCCGAGGAAGTGGCCGACCGGGCCGGGATCATCCATCGCGGCTCGCTCATCGCACAAGGGACGGTTGACGAACTGCTCGCGCGCGGCCATACTAATGCACGGCTCGAAGACATCTTCCTCACCCTGACGCACGAGGACACCGCGAGCCCGCAACCAGAGTGATACGCAAAGGAGAAGCCCAAATGGCCAAAACACAAAAGACTCCCCCGCCGCCCGAAAGCACAGGCCCGACCGCCCAGCCGGCCAAAGAGACCGGCGGGCCGACCAAACTGTGGGGCGGACGCTTCCAGAAGAAAACACACCCCGCCGTCGAACGGCTCACCGAGTCGCTCTCGTTCGACCGCCGCCTCTACCACCACGATATCGAGGGCAGCATCGCACACGCAGAGATGCTCGCCCGGATCGGCATCCTGTCGGACGAGGAGAAAACCAAGATCGAGGAGGGCCTTCGGGCCATCGGGCGTGAGATCCGAGAGGGCACCTTCCGGTTCCACATCGAGCAGGAAGACATCCACACCGCCATCGAGCTCGGGCTCACCGAGAAGATCGGCGAAGTGGCCAAGAAACTGCATACCGGGCGCAGCCGGAACGACCAGATCGCGCTCGACCTCCGGCTGTGGATGCGGGACGAGATCATCTACATCGAGGAACTGGTCGGACGGCTCCAGGAAGAAATCCTCGAACACGCCGAGCAGACCGTCGAGGTCCCGATGGCCGCGACCTCCCACCTCCAGCACGCACAGCCCATCCCGCTCGCACACTACCTGCTCGCCTACATGGAGATGCTCGAACGCGACAGCGAACGGCTGCTCGGCTGCTACTCCCGGGTGAACGAACTCCCGCTCGGCGCCGGGGCGGGCGCCGGGACCTCCATCCCGGTCGACCGCGAGTTCACCGCCCGGCTGCTCGGGTTCGACACCCTCTCCCACAACAGCTTGGACGCGGTCAGCAACCGCGACTTCTGCATGGAGTTCCTCACCACCCTCAGCATCCTGATGACCCACCTCTCCCGGCTCGCCGAGGAGTGGACCTGGTGGGCCGCGCCCGAGTTCAACTTCATCGACATCGACGAGGCGTTCTGCACCGGCAGCAGCATCCTCCCCCAGAAGAAGAACCCCGACCCGCTCGAACTCATCCGAGCCAAGACCGGCCGCGTGTTCGGCGACCTCACCCAGATGCTCACCGTGATGAAGGGCCTGCCCATGTCCTACAACCGCGACCTCCAGGAAGACAAGGAAGCGGTCTTCGACGCCGCCGACACCATCGGGTTCGCTCTCGAAGCGCTCGTCCCGCTCGTCGCAAACACCACGTTCAACACCGACCGGATCACCGAGATCGCCCGGCACGACCCCATCGACTCCACCTCGCTGGCCGAATACCTGGTGATGAAAAGCGTCCCGTTCCGAGACGCACACCACTACGTCGGCCGGCTGGTCACCCAGTGCCTCGACCAGGGCAAATCGCTCTCCGAACTCACCCTCGACGAGTTCCAGGAGGTGTGCCCCCGGATCGAGGACGACGTGTACGACGCACTCGGCCTCGAAAACTGCCTCAAGCGATACCACGGCGTCGGGTCCGCCAACCCCGAACAGGTCCGCGTCGAACTCGGCCGATGGCGGACGCTGTTCGAAGAATGACAGACGGTCGGAAGGGCGACCCGACAGACCCGCCACAGCTGTACCGCCGCCGTCCCGGCGGCTGATTCGGGGGCGTCTCGCCCCCGGAAAACAGACTGGCGGGCAGGATGCCCGCCGACCAGCCGGCAAGATGCCGGCGGTACATCCAAAACCCCTCCCCCGCCGACATCCCGGCGGCACGACCAAATCGATTGTGGCGTTTCGTGGCGCGGCCATCCGACCGGGGGCTTGTTGTGGCGCCGTGAGTCCGGTCATGGCGTTTCGTGGAGCGGCCACCCGGCTGGGGGTTTTTTGTGGCGCCGTGAGTCCGGTCGTGGCGTTTCGTGGAGCGACCCTCCCGTCCGTGGTTCAAAGGGGTGCAGGAGCTGGAAGCCCACACAAAAACCCCTCTCCCCCTCGGGGAGAGGTCGGCCGAGAAGCGGCCGGGTGAGGGGCGGCCGTGGACCGCCCACGAACATCACGCACATTTCATTCTTGCACATTCCCCGCCGCAGTGGTATCCTGCTTGCAGCGGACACACGACGGCAGAGCCGGCCGAGCAACTCACGGCGGCGTGACCGCATATTCCCCGTCGGCGTGCATGACGGACGAACCGGGAGCACTCGAATGGGCAAGAAGTTGGACTGGCTGAAAGCATACTGGCGCACCCTCCTCGCGGCGATATTGGGGCTTCTTTTTGCCCTGGCCTTTCTCGACCGTGGTTTTGCCTGGCCCGCCTTCTTCGCCCTGGTGTTGTTCCTGCTGCTCTGCTTTTCCGACAAAACGAAAAAGGCCGCCGTGGCCGTTCTCAAGTGTATCGAATCAGTCTCCTGGAGCAAGAAAGAGGGAGTTCGTTTTGGATTTGACTGGTCCGAGTTAGAAGCTATTCCCGATCCGGATCCGGACGCAGAGCCACAGGAACTGTCAGAGGAGACGAAGCAGACCGTCGAAGAGGCCGAAGACTACATCAGGCGTGGGGAATTCACACCCGAACTGATTCGCAGGGTCGCCGCCGCCAAGTGGCACGAAAAAGAATACGAGGAATCGGCGGCTCTCTTCGGATTCCTGACATTCCTCGAGCCCCAGAATCACGTGGCATGGTACAACAAAGGCGTCACCCTCGGCAAGCTAGGCCGAACAAAAGAGGCGCTCGACGCGTACGAGAAGGCAATTCAAGGAAACCTTGACTTCGCTGATTCTTGGTACAACAAGGGAGCCGTTCTCAGCGACCTCGGTCGCACGAAAAAAGCTCTCGCCGCGTTTAATAGGGTAATTGAACTCGATCCCGACGATCCCTCGGCGTGGTATAACAAGGGGAACGCTCTTTATGAGCTCGGTCGGACGGAAGAGGCGCTCGATGCTTACGAAAAGGCAATTCAATTCAAACACGACAACGCCGATGCGTGGATCAACAAAGGAACCGCACTAATCAAGCTCGGTCGGCCGAAAGAGGCACTCGACGCTTACGAGAAGGCGATCACTTTCAAGCCAGATTACGCCGAGGCGTGGTCCAACAAGGGTAATAGTCTCTACGAGCTCGGACGAGCGAAAGATGCGCACGTCGCATACCAGAAGGCGATTGAGCTCAAGCCCGATTTGGCCGGGGTCTGGTATAATCGAGCACGTCTTCGCTGTTGCATGAATGAACCGCGGGAGACTGTACTCGACGATCTGCGGCGGGCGGTCGAGCTCGATCCGGAACTTCGGAAGGATGCCCGGGAGGACGAAGATTTCGCGTCACTGCGCGACGATCCGGAATTCGTCGAGCTCACCCGCGAACCGGACGATGAGCCGCCCGACGAGTCCGCCCACTCCTCGCCGTAACCGACGGCACACACCTCGACAGCCAGCCCGGACGTGTGAACGCCCGGGCCTCGTCCGCCGACAGCGCGGTCAGGCCAACTCGGCGGCGGCGACGGCGGCGGCATAGACCTCGCGCAGGGGCCGGCCGCTCGCCCGGCCGACGCGGGCGCAGTCCTCGTACTCGGGCGACACGGTGATGACCTCGCCGTCGAGCAGCCCGAGTTTGACCCGGACGGTCTCGCCGTCGAGCTCGACCTCGACGGTCCGGCGGTCGAGCTTGCTGCGGGCGTCCTCGCGCCGGCGGATGCCGAACGTGGTCGTCTGGCGGAAGATGACCGACTCGAGCGCCGCCCGGTCGGCCGGGCGGGCGATGACCGAGAGCAGGGTGCCGGGCCGCGATTTCTTCATCTGGATGGGGACGGTGAACACGTCGAGCGCCCCGGCCTCGAACAGGGCCTCGGCGGTGTGGGCGATGACCTCGGCCGACGTGTCGTCGATGTTCGCCTCGAGGACAGCCACCCGGTCGGCGGCCGGCTCGCCGCACTCGGTCCCGACGAGCAGGCGGAGCACGTTGGGCCGCTCGGCCCGGTCGGCGGACCCGGCCCCGAACCCGGAGCCGTCGAGCCGCATCGGGGGCGGCGTGCCGAACCGCTCGGCGAGCGCGGTCAGGATGGCCGCCCCGGTCGGAGTGGTCAGCTCGCCCTCGACCCCGGTGTGCTCGGTGGCGAACCCCTCGGCCAGCCGGACGGTCGCCGGGGCGGGCAGCGGGAGCAGGCCGTGCCGACACTGCACCGTGCCGCTGCCGAACCGGAGGGGGCCGGAGACGACCCGGCCGATGTCCAGCTCGTCCAGCCCGACCGCGGCCCCGACGATGTCGACGATCGAGTCCACCGCGCCCACCTCGTGGAAATGGATCTCGTCGATGGTGGTGCCGTGCACCGCGGCCTCGGCCTCGGCCAGCCGGACGAAGACCCGCCGGGCACGGCTCTTCACGCTGTCCGACAGGTCCGCCGCCTCGATGAGCGTCGTGATGTCGCGCAGGTTGCGATGGGGATGGTGATGCCCGTCGTCGTCAGTGTGGCGGTGGACGTGGACGGTGAACTTGGTGGCGGCGATGACTCCCCGGCTCACTCGCTCGGCGGACAGTTCGTAGCCGCTGAGGTCGAGCTTATCGAGTTCGCGCCGGAGCACGTCGAGCGGCAGGCCGGCGTCGAGCAGTGCCCCGACGATCATGTCGCCGCTGGCCCCGGAGAAGGTGTCGAAGAAGGCGGTTCTCACGTGTGGTACTCCGCTGGTTGGCGAGTCGGCCGACGGTCGAAGCCGTCGGCGGGAATGGGAATGGCGGTCGGGGGCGGTCCTGTCATCGCGGCTGCGAGAACTTGATCGTGCGGGCGATCAGGGAGTTGACGACCCCCAATCGCTGGTCGATCCTGGCCCGCATGTCTTGCGGGATGTCTCGTCGGCGGACCGCCTCGTATTGTTCGCGTGCCCGTCGGAAGTGTTCGACGGCCTTGGTGGCCTCTTCCCGCCGGTTCCGGTTGGGGGCGTCGGGCAATGTGTTCTCGTAGTGCGCCCAGCCGGTCCTGAACGTCTTGTGGGCCTGGTCGAGCATCCGGCGGCTGCGGGGGTCGAGCCCGGTCTCGTCCCGTTCGTCTTCGGACAGGTCCACCTCCGGCGGTCGCTCATCGTCCGGCTCCTCGGGCTCAGCGGTTTCGCCGGGATCGAGCGTCCCGACCTCCGGGTCCTCGATCTCATCCCGGTCGGCGGAGGGGTCGGGCCGGGTGATGGGCGGGTCCCGTTCCTCCTCGTCCTCCTCGGTATCGGTGTGGGGGGCCGGGGAGTCCGGCTCGGTGCGTCGGTCGGTCCGGTCCGGTCGACGGGCGGGCTCGGGGCGGTCACCCTCGGACCGTTGCGCGATGTCGCGGTCCGGTTCCTGGAGCGTGGACGTCTGGTGGAAGGATGCCATGAACCGGGCGCTTCGCCTGGCGAGCCGGCCCAGTTGGCCCGGTTCGCCCTCGACCTCGGCGTAGTGGTCGGGGGCCGAGGCGACTTCGTTCCACATGCCCGCGGCAAACCCGGCGGCCAGGGCGATGAACGTGAGGGCGAGGATGGTCGCCAGGGCGCCCTTGGTCGCCCTCCACAGCGCCCGGCGGCGGGCAGCTCGTGCCCGCGAACCGGGGGATGCGTTCAAGCTTTCTTCGGACAAAATGAACCCTTTCCGTTTTATGCTCGTACAATACTATAGTATACTCATGTATGGGCGACAATAAAGCGTCGGAGATTGGTTTTACGAGATGCGTATCGAAATCAGCATACTTTTGATATTTGCACCGCTGGCTGCGGGGGCCGCGTGGTGGCTGCTGTATCGCGCCCGCCGCGGCGGGCTGGCCGCCGGTTCGGCCGCGCTGTCGGCCGGGCTGATCGTGGTCGCGTTGGCCGGCCTGTTTGCCGGGCGGCCGAGCGGGCTCCGCGTGTTCGTGGTCGATGTGTCGGGGAGCATGCGGGGGCAGACCGCCGAGTTCGGCGACCGGATTCTGGCGGAGGCCGAGCGGCTGTCGAGCCGGGACCAGGTCGCGGTCGTCGCCCTGGGTGCGACCCCGCAGGTGGTGCTGCCGCCCACGCCGACCGACCGGCTCCCCGGCTCGCTGCCCGAGCTGACCGGCGACGAGCGGGGCACGGACATCGCGGCGGCGGTCGAGCTCGCCGCCGGGCTGTTCCCGGCCGACGGCGGGGGCGACATCGTGCTGGTCACCGACGGACGTGCGACGCGGGGCGACACCGGGCTGGCGGCGGCCCGGCTCGCCGCGCGGGGCATCCCGGTCCACCTGTTCCGGCTCGAGCCGCGCCGTGGCCGGGACGCCTGGATCGAAACGGTCCGGGCGCCGGCGTCGGTCCCCCGGGGCCAGTCCGCCCACGTCGAGGTTGTCGCCGGGGCCAACCAGCCGCTCGCGGGGCGGCTCGAGCTGGCCGTGGACGGCCGCACGTTCGCCGCCGAAGAGGCGATCGAGCTCCCCGCCGGCAGGCGCACGTTTCATTTCCGGGTGCCCGCCGAACGGCTCGAGTCGCCCGGCCTGCGCGTCATCTCGGCCACGATCCATTCCGCCGGCGACACGGTCCCCGAGAACAACGTCGCGTCAGCGGCAGTGCGAGTCCGCGGCGAACTCAACGTGACCTATGTGGCGACCGACGGCGGCCGCAGCGTGGCCGGGGCGCTGGATGCGTCAGACTCGATCATCCTGCGGACCGTGGCCCCCGCCGACCTGGCCACGACCAGCGAGGCGATGCTGGATTCGGACGTGGTCGTGCTGGACAACATCGCGGCCGATGCGCTGGGCGGTCGCCGGGTCCGCTGGATCGAGTCGTTCGTGGCCGACGCCGCCGGCGGCCTGGTCGTGCTGGGCGGCCCCGACAGCTACGGGCCGGGCGGGTACGCCGAGACGCCGCTCGCCGGGCTGCTCCCGGTCGACCCCGACCCCGAGCGGCGGGCGGCGAAGCCGACCTCGGTGGTGATCGTCTCCGACCGATCGGGCAGCATGGCCATCGAGGTCGGCGGACGACAGCGGATCGAGTACGTGCACGAGGCGGTCCTCCGCGCCCAGGCCGAGTTCGGGGCGGCGGGCGGCGACCGGGCCGACGAGCTCAGCGTCATCCAGTTCCATCACCTGCCCGAGACCCTGGTCGAGCGGCAATACGCCGGCACGCCCGAGGCGGCCGAGGCGATCCGGGCGGCCCTGTCTGACCTGTTCCCGCAGGGCGATACGCGGATCGACCGGGCGCTCGACGCCGCCCGCGACCTGCTCAGGCAGTCCGACCTCCGCCGACACATCATCCTCGTGTCGGACGGCGAGTGCCGGACCGAGCTGCGGGCGGAGCGGCTGATCGAGCAGATGAAGGCGGACGACGTCGTGCTCTCGGTCCTGGCCACGGCGGACTCGATGGACGAGCCGGGGCTGGTCGAGCTCAAGGCGGTGACCGAGGCGACCGAGGGCCGGTTCGTCCTGCTCCACGACATCCGGGACCTGCCGGCGGCAATGGCCCGGGAGACACGGACCGTCGCCGGGCCCCTCGTCCGGGAGGGCGAGTTCGCGATCGCCCGCGGGCCCGGCACCTGGCCGGGCGACGTGGCCGCACCGGACCGGGTGACCGGCTATGTGATCACCGGCCCCCGTGACGAGGCCCCGCCCATCCTCCTCGCCGACCGGGAACCGATCCTCGCCGCGTGGCCGCGGGGGCTGGGACGGGTCGTGGCCTGCACCACCGCGCCGGACGAGTGGGCTGCGGGCTGGGCACAGAGCGCCCCCGGCCTCTTCGAGGACCTCGTAGTGTGGGCCGCCGGCCGGGAGAGAGGGGAGATGGTGGACGTCCGGCTGACATACAGCGGCGGCACCGTCCACATCAAGGCACACGCGACCGCAGAGCTCGGCGATGCCGACCTGGTCGCCGTGGTTCGGGGCCCGGACGGGCAGCGCTCGGAAATCGCTCTGCCGCAGATGGGCCGGCGCCGATACGAAGGGCAGTTCGACACGACCGCCGGGGGCACCTACGTGGCCGCGGTCCGCGACGTCGGGACGGGTTCGCTGCTCGGTACCGGGCACGTGACCATCGACGTGGCGGAAGAGTGGCGGCCGGGCGGCGAGCCCGGCGCCGGGGCGTTGATGGCCGGGGTGACGGGCGGCGAGAGCATCTCCGACCTGGCCGACCTGCCGCCGCCCGTCCGGGCCGCTGCAGCCCAACGGGCCACGGCCAACCTCGCCTACATCCTCCTGGCGGTGGCCGCACTGGGCTTCGTGGTCTCCGTCATTCGATGACGGGCCTGTGCGGGCACGGGATGTTGATTCGCCGGCGGGCTATGATAGAATATAGAGGACCTGACTGAGGAGAACCGATGCAGAAGAAAACACGAAAACTCGTCATGTTCCTCCTGTTCGGGGGAGGAATCCTGATCCTGGTGGTCGCCTACTTGCTATCCCCCGAGACCACCGGTTACGCGGCGATCCAGCAACAGGAAGCACAACAGCGCGAACGGGAGCTCCGGGAACAGATTTTCGAACTGAGAACGGAGCAGTTGGAAGAAGATCTCAACGAAGAGGGGACCCCGCTGCGACCGGAAGCCGACGACGAGGATGACGAGGGGAACGAAGGTCAGGGCGCAGAAGCACCGGCGGACGGATAACGCCGCCGCCTGCCTCGCCGGGAGCGCGCCCCGACACCGCACCCCACGCGCCTGATTTTCGGCCCCCGGGCTCCCGAATCGAACCGACAATTCCCGCCCGCCGCGGGCCGGTGCCGCGCCCTTCGTTCCGCCGGCCGGCGGCGTCCGTTTATTCCCGCGACGCGATCGTGAACACTTCCAGTGCGGCGGCGACCTCGCCCATCGAGTCGAGGACCGGCACGAAATATTGGACGGTCGGATTGGGGTTGACCTCCATCGTCGGCAGGAAGAGGCCCCGGTCGATCAGGAGTTCGGCGCCGGGCCGGCTGTCGATGGTTTTCCAGGCCGGTTTTCCCTCGAGGAAGACGCGCTTGAGCTCGCGGGACATCTTCTGCAGTTGGTATCCGCGGTTCGGCGGCGATTTCGCCGCGTCGAACGAGCGGACCGAGCCGAAGAGGTGTGCCTCGCCGCACTCGGGCCGGTCGGGCCGGCGCCGCCACAGCGTGGTCGAGCAGGGGATGCGGCACAGTTGTTCGAGCCGCAGCAGGTGTTTTTTGATCGGCGAGCTGACGCCGGCGTCGAAGTTCAGGTCGTCGCCGGACATGAACGCCTGTGAGTCCGCCGTGTACATCTTGCGGCATTCGTCGCCCTCGATGAATAGCCGGCCGACGCGGGCGACCTCGGCCAGCGCCGCCTTCACCTCATCCAGGGTCAGCTTCTTGCTTCGTTTCGCGGTCATCTCTTCGCCCCTTCACTGATCGAGTTCGTCGTGTGGTCCAACGGATAACGGGGCCGATGCCTGCGGGCAAGCGTCCGCCCGCAGGTCGGTCGGCCTTACTTGTGCTCCTCGGCCAAGCCCTCGGCCAGTGTTTCGACGGTCCGGAACTGGTCGGACGTGAACTTCTCCCAGCCGGCGACCGGGGGCTCCTCCGTCGCGAAGTCGGCATCGACCCAGTCCTTGGGCAGCTTGTCCTTCACGTTGTCGGGTTTCTTCAGGAGCCACGACTCGTGCGGGATGCCGAGCGCCTTGTTGACGCGCTGCTGGATCGCCCACTTGCCGCCCTTGATGTGGTCCGCCGCGACCTGCAGTTGGTCCACCATCTGGAGAGCTTGGCGCTGCACCTTCATCCGCAGCGAGGCGAACGTCTCCTCCGAGCCGAACGCATCGCCGGAGTAGAGGAACGTCGTCGCCCCCTGGTCTGGCAGCCCAAAGACACCCTCCGGGCCGAAGCCGCCCGTCGTACACCAACGGGGCATATACCCGTCGATGTCGAGCATCCACATCTGGAGCGGGACGAAGAACGGGGCGCGCGGCGAGACCGGGATCGAGCCGCTGTTCGTGCAGGACCACACCTGCCGGCCCATCTCGTGGAGCTTGGGCAGCCAGTCGAAATGCCAGCAGATACTTCCCGTCCCGGCGATGAACACGTCGATGAACTCGTTGAGGTCCGACTTGATGTCGTGCCCGTAGGTCCACGTCGTGCCCAGCGTGTAGTCGAAGGCGACCGGCTTCGTCGTCTCGTGGTCGAAAGTTCCCTCCCACAGGGTCCGGAAGTAGCGGTGGTTGTCGTTGTCCTCGAGGAACCGGACCTCCTCGGTATCCCAGGGGAAGAACCGATACCGCTGCTTATGGTTGGGGAACATGTCGAATCGGGTCTCGGTCCAGCCCTTCTCATTGAAATGCTCGGCCATATCGCGGCCGACCGACTCCCATTCGGCGGCATAGCCGGGCAGCCCATGCTTCAAGAAGTTCGCCGGCCAGTGCAGGTTGAGCGGCAGGTAGAACCGCTTGACCGGCTGCGGCCCGCGCCGGGTGTTTTTGAACGCCGACCCGTCGAGATAAGGCCCCCAGTGTCGGTCCCAGTCGGACCAGTCGGTGACGTGCTTGTTCGGCCCCTCGCCTTCGAGCGGCGGGGCGAACGTGTCCGGGACATAGCCCGAATGGCCGTAGGGCAGATAGTGGAAGAACATCCGGTGGTCGTGGGCGGTGCGGAACACGCCCCGCTCGCAGCGGAGGTTCTTCTCGCTGGTCAGCCGGTCGGGATCGTCCCGCAGCTCCTGCCAGCCGTTCGATAGCACCGTCGCGTAGTTGTTCATCGACACGTCGAGGCAGCAGTCGTCGGCCAGCCGGCCCCGGGTAACCTGGAGCTCGACGGGCACGTTCGTCTTCTCGCCTCCGACGGCGACTGTCACATCGCCGGTGTAGCCGGCGGGCGTCGCGTCGGCCGGGACGAACAGGTCCACCCAGAACCCGACGTACTTCTGCCCGGTCACCCCGTTCATCTCGCGAAAGTCTGCGGTCGAGCCCTCGACGATGTCCTGGGGCACGCAGACCTCAGGGTACCACTGGCCGTCGTACCGCTGGTACCACTCGACAAATACGTCGTACTGTGTGCTCGACAGCTTCGACTTGCCGCTCGTTCGGAGCAGCCCGCCCGACACGCTGACCGTGTCGTCCTCGGGGATCGGGCCGACCAGCAGTTGGAAGCTGGCGAACGCGTTCCGGGGAGCGGACAGGGTCACCGGCGGCGACGCCGACGCCTGGCCGTCCCCGTCGATGGCCTTCCCCGTCACCGGATCCAGCCGGACAAACTCGTCACACCAACGCACATCCATACTCATCGATAACACCTCCGCCTGTGTGGTAGGAGCCGCAAGGGCCTATTGCCGGACGCCAACATAATGCCGAGCATAATAGCCCAGCCGCCGAACCGGTGCAAGGAGCGGCTCCTTCGATTTGGCTTTCAGACAGTTCCGGCGCCGGAGACACTTGCGGCGATGGGCTTTGGTCGTTAGACTTCCTGTTGGCGTCGCCGCACAATTGATCTCCCGGTATCGCGAGGGGCAACCGTGGCAGACCGTCCGCACAACAAAGCCCTGGTCCATTCGCCGGAGCTGGATTCGCTCGGCTATCCGGACTCGATCCCGTTCGACACCAGTCGGGCGGGCAAGGCAATCGCCGCACTCGACCGGATGGGGCTGCTCGACGGACCGGACCGATCCGTCGTCGCACCCGAGCCCGCGCCGCTCGACATGATCGAGCGGTTTCACACCCGGCGCTATCTCGACGCACTCCGGCGCGCGGCAGAAGGCGAGCACAACCTCGATTTCCTCGCCATGGGCATCGGGACCCCCGACTGCCCCGTGTTCCCCGAGATGTTCAGCTACCCCCGCCTCGCCTGCGGGGCGACGCTGAAGGCGGCGGACCTGCTCGCCTCGGGCGAGGCGGGCATCGCCTTCAACCCGTCGGGCGGCTACCACCACGCCGACCCCGAGCGGGCGGCCGGCTTCTGCTACATCAACGACGTCGCCATCGGCTCACTCGTCCTGAGCGAACAGGTCGATCGGCTGATGGTCATCGACGTGGACGTCCACCATGGCGACGGGGTGGAGCGAGCGTTCTACAGCCGGTCCGACGTGATGACCATCTCCTTCCACGAGTCGGGCCGCTTCCTCTTCCCCGGCACCGGCTTCGAGGATGACATCGGCGAGGGCGAGGGCCGGGGCTACGCGGTCAACGTCCCCCTCCCGCCCGGCACCTACGACGCGGTTTACCTGCGGGCGTTCGATGCCGTCGCCGTGCCCCTGATCCGGGCCTACCGGCCGGACATCATCGTGCTCGAAGTGGGGATGGACGCCCTGTCGGGCGACCCGCTCGCCCACCTTTCGCTGACCAACAACGCCTACTGCTCGGTCATCCGGCGGGTGATGGCGGCCGACCGGCCGCTGCTGGCCACCGGGGGCGGCGGCTACCACGTCGAGAACACGGCCCGCGGCTGGGCGCTCGCCTGGGCGGTGCTCTGTGGGGCGGACGAAGACGAGGGCTCCCAGGCCGGGCTGGGCGGGGTGATGATCGAGACGACCGACTGGGCGGGCGGGCTGCGCGACCGGCGGCTCCCCCCGACCGACCGACAGCGTCGGACTGTGGACCCCAAGGTGGATGCGACCATCCGCAAGGTCCGGGCGAACGTGTTCCCATACCACAACCTGGACGAGACCCATGAGGCTTGAGGGCTTTTTCAAACCTGATTCCGTGGCCGTGGTGGGCGCCTCGCGGCAGCCCGGCAAAGTCGGCCATGCCATCCTCACCGCACTGATCGAGGGCGGGTTCGAGGGCGATATCTACCCCGTCAACCCGAACGCCGACGAGGTCGCCGGACTCAAGGCGTACCCCGACGTGAAATCCATCGAGACGACGCCCGAACTGGTCGTCGTCGCCGTCCCGGCAAAAGCCGTCCAGGCGGTCATCAAGGATTGCGCCGCCGCCGGGGCGAAATCGGTGGTCGTCGTCAGCTCTGGGTTCCGCGAGACCGGCAGTCGAGGCCGCGAGCTCGAGCAGACGGTCATCCGGGCGGCCCAGCGGGCCGACGTCCGGGTGCTCGGCCCCAACTGCCTGGGGCTGATGGTCCCCGGGCGCAAGCTGAACGCGTCGTTCGCCGGCGACATCCCCCAACCGGGCGGGATCGGCTACTTCTCGCAGTCCGGCTCGCTGCTCGCCGCGATCCTCGACATGGCAAAGGCCGAGGACATCGGGTTCAGCCGGCTGGTCAGCATCGGGAACAAGGCCGACATCGACGAAAACGAGATCATCCGCGCATATGGCGAGGACGACGAGACGAAGGTCATCGCCGGGTACTTGGAAGACCTGAAGGACGGGCAACTGTTCCTCCGCGAGGCGGAACAGATGTCGCGCGAAAAGCCCATCCTCCTGGTCAAGTCGGGCGATACGGGGGCCGGCGCCCTGGCCGCGTCCTCACACACCGGGGCACTCGCGATGGAGGCGGCGGAGCAGGTCGTCTTCGAGCGGGCGGGCATCATCCGCTGCCACTCGATCAAGGCACAGTTCGATTACGCCCGGGCATTGGCCACCCAGCCCCTGCCCGAGGCCCCGACCGTCGCCGTAGTCGCCAACGGCGGCGGCCCCAGCATCCTGGCCGCCGACGCCATCGAGAGCGAGGGACTGACCCTCGCCGAGCTCGACGAGGAGACCGTCGAGAAACTGAAAGACGTGCTCCCGCCGAACGCGGGCATCCGCAACCCGATCGACGTGCTGGGCGACGCCCGAGCCCGGCGGTTCGAAGAGACGCTCCGCGCCGCCCTGGAGAGCGACGGCATTGCAGTCGGCCTGGTCATGCTCACCCCGCACGCCACCGCCGAGGTCGAGCGGACGGCCGAGGCGACCGTGGCCGTCGCCCGCGAGTTGGGCAAGCCGGTCCTCGCCTGCTTCTTGGGCGGAGATTCCGTCGCCGAGGGCATTCGCGTGCTCCGTCGGGGCGGCATCCCCTGCTACGACTCGCCCGAGGCGGCCGTCCGCACGATCAAGGTGATGAGCGACTACGCCCGGTGGCGACAGCGGCCGAAGCGAGTGGTCAAACTGTTCCCGGTCAACCGGCGCAAGGTCGAGCAGGTGATCGAACGGAAGCAGCGGGAGGGCGAGACCGAGATCGGCGAGATGGACGCCAAGGACATCCTCGACGCCTACGGGTTCGTGATCCCACGGGGGTCGGTCGCCACCACCGCCGATCAGGCGGCAAACATTGCCAGCCAGATCGGCTATCCGGTCGTCCTCAAAATCTGGTCGCCGGACATCCTCAACAAGAGCGAGGTGGGCGGGATTCGGGTCGGCCTGACCTCCCCCCAGGAGATCAAGGACGCCTTCGACCTGATGATGTATCGCATCCCCAAGCAGGCGCCGGACGCCGATATCCTCGGGGTGCTCGTCGAGGAAATGTGCACCCGCGGGCAGGAGCTGATGCTGGGGATGGCACGCGACCCGCGGTACGGCCCGCTGATGATGTTCGGCCAGGGCGGGGTGCTCGTCGAGGTCATGCGCGACGTCGCGTTCTACCTCGCCCCGATCACCGCCGACGAGGCCCGCGAGATGCTGCGATCCACCCGCACCTACCGCCTGCTGCAGGGTGAGGGAGACCGACCGGGGGTGGACATCGACGCCGTCGCCGAGGACCTGCAGCGGCTCTCCCAACTGGTCACCGAGTTCGGCCAGATCGAGCGGATGGAGATCAACCCGTACGTGGTCGGCCCGCGCGGGACCCGCCCCGTCGCCGTCGATGCCCACATCTCGATCAAGAAGGCGGACTGACCCCGGCCGATCCCCGGTCAGTACCGGGCGGCGAGCTCCCGGGCGATGTCCGTCCAGATGGTAAACCGCTCGGGCCGATTCTCGCAGGTGTGGGTGTCTTTCAGGACCATCTCGAACACGCAGTCGCTGCCCACCTCGAGTGCCTGCTCCAGGTAGGAGCGGATGGCGTCCGGGCTGAAATCGCCGACCAGGTAGCCGGGGTGCGGCTTCCACGACAGGATGTACCGGTCGCCCAGCCGCTCGGCGCACCGCTCGAGGTCGGCGAACGGCGAGATCGAGATGCGGCGGATGTTGGGGATGGCCAGCACGTGATCCAGCTTATGGGTCAGGTCCTCGCAGCAGCCGTAGGCGTTCAGGCCGAACGGCTCGAGCAGCCGCCGCTCGTACCGCAGCGCGAACTCCTCGTGCATCTCGGGCGAGACGAGGGCGAGTTCCTGCGCCTCGGCGAAGCCCCACATATCGCAGGGCCGCACGTGCTCGCCGTCGAAATCGTCCTGTGGCAGCTCGTCGGTGTAGCCCAGCCCGCCCGAGCCGCTGTACGTCGAATCGTTGTTCAAATCGAGCAGGCCCAAATCGATGTACTGGTCGAGCACGCCCCGATAGCCCGCCTCGAGGACGGCCATCGCATCGTGAACGAACCCCGGGTCCGAGGCCATGTCCATCATCAGGTTGCCGAGATCGCGCCGGGCGCTCAGCAGCCGCATCGGATGGAATGACACATAACTGACCCCCTTGAGCCGCACGTCTAGGATGTCCCCGAACAGGTCCTCGGCCTCCGCCAGGGCCAATTCGGTCGCCTCCCGGTCGTACTCGATCTGAGGCGAACGCAGCTTCTTCAGGTCGGCGGGGGTATTGATGACCGGATCGAACTTGCGAGAGCCGGTCGGATCGTCGCTGTATATCCACTTCGGCTCGAGGCCCCAGCCGGAGTTGTGGATGACCTTGCGCACGTTCCACTCGTTCTCGACCGGCTTGTCATCGTGCAGGTTCTCGAAGAAGTAGATACGGCGGCGGAGCTCGAACTCCATCTCCCGCGCCCGCTCGTTTTCGCATTCGAGGACGCTCTTCGGCAACAGCTCGCGGGTCCCGCCCTCGGGGAACACCAGGACCAGCGGGCGTGTGCGGTCCAGTCCATTGTGGCGATACCAGAGCCGGCGGCGCTCGGCTTGGACGGGCAGGGCGGCGATATCGGCGACGCGCCCGGCCAGGTCGCGAAGGCGGAGCCGGTCCTCCCCGCCGATCGGCGGCTCGATGACGCTCTCGTCGGACGGGTTCGTTCTGCTCATCATTTGCACTCCATTCTCAGCACGGCGTGTAGAGGGAAGTGGTCGCTCAGGTAGTCCTTGCCGGGCACATCGGCCCGCATCTCCGGCCGGGTCGCCACGTCGTAAGCGGCCACCCGCCCGGCCACGGGTTCCCGCACCCAGATCTGGTCGTTCCGGCGGCCTGCCGGGGTGGTGGTCAGTTCGAGGCGGCCAGTGATGGCGGCGACATCGGAGTAGCCGCGCTCACCGAGGAGTTGGGTGATCGGCCCGCCCGGCTGTTCGTTGAAGTCGCCCGCCACGATGTCCGGCTCGCCACGATCGAGCACCTCGGCCATCTCGGCCATCCGGCGACGGGGTGATTCGACCTTGCCCAGGTGCCGGTTCGAGGGGAGGTGGACGTTGGCGACCGTCAGCGGCCCTGCGGCGGTCGGCACCTCGACGACCTGCCACATCCGCTCGGGCGGCTCGGCGGCCGAGCGCGAGTCGAGGACCGGCCGGCCGCGACGCCACAGCACCACGCCGCCGTACTGGGGCAGCCCGCCGCCCGGGCAATAACAGCCCTCGAGCCCGACCTCGTCCGCCAGGTCGCGAAAGACCGCCTCGGCCTGGACCTCCTGGAGACAGAGCACGTCGGGGGCGAGCCGCCGATAGTACCGAACCAGCCCGGCGAACACCTCCGGACTCGGCGGCCCGGGCTCCGCCGACGGAAACGGGCAGCCCTGGAACCAGAACACGTTTTGACAGGCGACCTTCAGCATCACGGGGACAGTATATAGCGAGTCGTTCGGGATGACAATCCGGCGGGCGCGGGCGGGACCGGCTTGACAATGCCGGGCGGGGCGGCTACTATCACGCGGTAGCTCGAAATCAGAGGAGGCGGCTATGCCGAACGTAAAACAGGGCGATCTGAACGCGGCGGAGAAGACCTTCGCCATCGTAATCAGCCGGTTCAACGAATTCATCACGGGCAAGCTGCTCGACGGGGCGCTGGACTGCCTCACACGGCACGGCGCATCCGACGACGACATCGACGTGTGCTGGGTGCCCGGCTCCTTCGAGGTCCCGATGGTCGCCCGCCGAGTCGCGGCCAGCGGCAAGTACAACGCGGTCCTCTGCCTGGGGGCGGTGATCCGGGGGCAGACCCCGCATTTCGACTACGTGGCGGCCGAGGTGTCGAAGGGCGTGGCCCAGGTCGGGCTCGAAGCGAATTGCCCGGTCACGTTCGGCGTGCTCACCACAGACACCATCGAGCAGGCAATAGAGCGAGCGGGAACGAAGGCGGGCAACAAGGGGGCGGACGCCGCCCTCGCCGCGATAGAACTCGCCGATCTTCTGGATAAGCTGTGACCCCGCACGATGATTGACAACCCGAACCCCGCCGAACTCCTGCCAGAGCAGAAGGCCGTGCGCCGTCGGTCCCGGGCGCGGGAACTCGCCCTGCAGGCCCTCTATCTCATCGACGTGCGTGGACCGGACGCCCGCGACGAGGTCGCCCTATACCTCCATGCCCAGACCGACGACCCGGAGACCCGGGAGTTTGCCACGGAGCTGGTCGAGGGCGTCTCGCGGCAGCGAGAACAGATCGACGAACGGATCGCCGCGATCGCACAGAACTGGCAGATCCACCGAATGGCCGTGGTGGACAGGAACATCCTGCGGATCGGGACCTTCGAGCTGACCGCACTGGCCGATATCCCGCCCAAGGTCTCGATCAACGAGGCGATCGAGCTCGCCAAACGATACAGCACTGCCGACTCGGGCGCGTTCGTCAACGGAATCCTGGACAAAATCCGGGCCGAACAGGACCGGTGACGAACGTCAAGTTGGTATCCCATGTCCCGCGGGACCATTCATCCTGACCGAGTGAAGGAGAGCCGATGAGTTTTGATCCCATCCCCGACCTGGAAGGCAAACGAGTCCTGATCACCGGCGCCAGCAACGACACCGGCCCGCACGTCGCCCGGGCGTTCGCCCGACACGGAGCGAAGCTCGCGCTGACCTACCACACCGACCGGGAGGCCGGCGAGCAGGTCGTCGAGCAGTGCACGTCGGACGGAGCGGCGGACATCCGCCTGTTCCAGCTCGATCTGCTCGATATGGACCGGTGCTCGTCGTTCGTGCCCGAGGTCGTCGATGCCCTGGGCGGGCTCGATGTCTTCGTCGCGGTGGCCGGGGCCGGGGCGAGCTACACCCCGCTGGCCGAGCTGCCCGCGGCCGACCTCGTCAAGGCGTTCCAAGGCCAGGTGGCAGGCAACTTCGCCATCGCCCGGGATGCCGGGCTGGCCATGCCCGAGGCCGGCGGTCGGATCGTGCTCATCTCGGCGACGAGCTGCTACAAGTACAGCCACGCCGGCTACGGGTTCGCGAAGGCGACGCTGAACGAGCTCACCCGGTTCCTCGCCCTCGAACTCGCCGACCGCGGCGTCACGGTGAATACCCTCGTGCCCCAGCTCATCGATCTCGAGTCGATCAGCGCCGAGATGCGGGACCGCCGACGCGAGTTCACCCCTCTGGGCAACATCCCGCACCCGGCCCAGATCGCCCAGATGTGCCTCGTGCTCTGCTCGCCGCTCTTCGATATCGTCACCGGCGAGTTGATCTACATGGATGGCGGCTATCGGCTCCGCCCGCTCGAAGACCGGTAGGGCCGGCGGGAACCTAATTCTGGACGATGGGCATATAGCCGTTGGGGAGCTGCAGGATGATGAGCGCCACGGCGGTGCCGTAGGTGGGGCCGATGTTGTCCCCGGTCCACGACCCGTC
>PUPC01000099.1 GCA_003553185.1 Planctomycetota bacterium
CCCAGCGCCTCCGCGTCCGGGTCCACGAGGACGACGGTGGTTTCACATCGGCGGGCGATGGCGAGGCCAACCCCGCCGTCGCTGCTGCCGATATCGAGCCACAGGCCTTTCCGGCGGCCCATGTATTCGAGCATGTCCCGGGCGACGGTCCGGTAATAGTCGGGCGGGCCGCCGGGCGGGGGTTCGTCGTCCGCGCCCGGTGTCGCCCGCCCGGTGTTCGGGCCGTCAGCCGGTGCAGGGGTGTTCATCGACATCGCCGTGGCACTCCCTGACCTGTTCGGGTGAGCATTCGCCCGGTTTGCCTTTCAGCTTTTCGGGGTGCTCGCATCCGGCCGTGTCGACGCAGGGATGCTCCTCGACGTCGCCGTGGCATTCCCTGACCTGTTCGGGCGAGCATTCGCCCGGTTTGCCCTTCAGGTTTTCCGGCTTCTGGCATTTGCCTTTCACTGGTTCACAGCACATTCTCGCACTCCTTTCCTGTCTGCGCCTTCCCCCGCTCGGGGTCCAGCAGTTCATCGAATTGCTCCCGCCACGCGACGAGAGTCTCCTCGTTCAGTCGGTAATGCACAAAATTGGCTCGCTTGTCGTCGATAACCAGGTGGGCATCGCGCATGATCCGCAGGTGCTGCGAGACCGCGCCCTGGGTCACGTCCAGCCTGGCGGCCAGTGCGTTCACGCACAGCGACCGGCCCTTGAGAAGCCGGAGAATCCGGACGCGGGTATCGACCGACAGCACTTTGAGCATTCGAGCCAACTCCTTGCTTTCCTTCGCCATATCAGTCTCCACGAATATACTATCATACTAAAATGCCATGTCAAGTCCGATCAGCTATTTTTTGCAGATATTTCCGATAAAACAAGGGAACGTCGAAAAACGTCCGGTCCGCCTGCACCCGAGCCGACCGGTTGCAGCAAGGAGCACGCTCTATTCGGGGATGTCGATGACCAGGACCCCCGACGACGAGCCGCCGGCTGCTTTGAGGATGTAGCGGCCGGGCTGCTCCGGGGCAACGAACGGCGTCGAGCCCGCCCCGTCATTCAGCGCGATTTCCCACCGGCGGATCAGCGTATCGTGCGCCCGCCGGTACCGCTCGGTCATCTGTTCCTCGATGGCCGCCGGGTCCAGGGTTTGCTCAGGGAACAACCGCCGGTGAGTGATGCGGTCGTATTCGAGCGTCAGTTCGACGGTCTCGAGGTGCGGGGCCGCCACGTGGAGCTCGCCGTCCCGGACCTCGAGCTTGATGTCGAGAACCGGTCGGCGGATAACGAGCGCGGGGTCGCCGAGGAGGTTGTAGTGTCTCACCACGTCCTGGCGCATCTTTGGGAGGTTTTCCCGGCCCTGGACGGCGCCACCCATCGCGTCGATCTGCATCCGTCGGAGCGAGAAGGCGTGCGCGATGACAGAGGTCTTGGCATTCGACAGGACCTCGCCCAAGGTCTCCGGCCCGCCGAAAAAAGCGCCCACGAACGCCTCGGCGAACAGGGCGTTGGCATAGGGTTGGGTGACACGGGACCCTCCGATGAATGCGACCGGCCCCCCGCCTGCCTTGACGAACCGCTCACCCAGGGAGTCCTCGTCGCCGTCGAATGCCCCGGTGTGGCAGGCGATGACGACCATAATGGGCAGGCCCTGCCGGATGGCGAGCTTATCGGCGTCGGCGGCGCGGAGCACCGGGTATGTTCTGCCCAGCCATCGGACATCGTCGACCCCGGTGGGCGAGCCGTGCCCGACGTACATATAGAGCAGCGAGCCCCGGTTGAACATTTCGAGTGCGTACTGGTTGAACCGCGGCGGGTAGGGACAGAACGGCGATGTCGGGCTGGCGTGGGCGGCCCGGATGTCGAACACCGGCGGCACCGATGTCGCGATCATGCTTTCGGCGATCCCCTCGAGCATCCGGTCGATCGCCTCGCCGTATCCACCGACGCCCGCCACGAATTTCAGCCGCCTCTGCCATCCGCCGCCCGGAAGGTTCGCCTCGTAGTCGAGCGTCTTGCGGACCATCCGCTCCAGTTCGGCCGGGGTGCGGCTGGGGAACCGTCCGACGTGCAGTTCGATTTGCCTGCCGGACGGCCTGGCGTAATCGAAGTCCGTGGCCAGGTCGGGGCAGCTCATCCAGCCGCGCATCGCCCCCGGGCCGACGACGGTGGGCACGGTATCGACGTCGCCCACCAGCAGCAGGTAGCGCGGGGCGGGCGGCTCCCAATTGGTGACGGCGTGGCGGATGAACGCCCGGAGTGATTCGAACTCGGCGGTCACATCGGGCATACGCACGATCCCTACGCGGTAGCCCTGTTTCGCCCGGTGGTTACAGAGCTCGTCGAGTTTGTCGGCGAAGTCCTCGCCGGCGACGACCAGGTAATCGATCCGGTGGGGGCCTTTCGGTTCCGCCAGAAGGTATTCGCCCGCCTCGGCCGGACCGGTCGCGTAGATAAGGCAGATCAATATCGCTGCGGTGCTGAGGATGATTCCCGACTTGTTGTCCATAGACATAATTTACCACCGTTTCGCCCGTCGTGCAAAGAGTTTTGCATTCTTTCTCGCATCGAAACTGCATCGGGCCGGGCTTGGGGCGGTCGACCGGTAATGCTGCTGCCAGAAGCTGCGCCACTGTTTTCGTTCCCGATTATGCCGAAGATGTTACCGAAGCCGTTATTCCCCGGTGTCGGCTCGCGGTTATTCCTTGCTAACCGGGCGTTCAGAATGTTATGATGCATCGGCACCGGTACATGTCTGCTTAGAGCGGAACGGCCAGGAGGTATCTCGGCAACGGGCTCGCATTTTTCAAGGCAACCCGGGACAGAGAGATGTCGGACAATAAGGACCTGCTGAAATACCACATCGTCGGCACCGAATTCGTCGGCCGACAGAGCGTGATATATCGGGCGCTCGATACCGAGAGCAACCTGGTCGCCATCAAAATGCTGCTGCCGGACGTGAGGTCCAATCGGTCCGCTCTCAAGGAAATGCGGCACGAGGCCGAGCTGATGCTCGACTTCGACCACCCCAACATCATCAGAGGTATCGAATTTGTCGAGTCCAACTCGACGCCCGCCCTGGTCATGGAGTATCTGAGCGCGGAGAACCTGAAGACGATCCTGTTGCGTCGTCGGGATTTTATCAAGGAGCACGGGCGCGAGGTCCTGTTCCAGGCCTGCGATGCGTTCAGCTACGTTCACGAGCGCGGGCTGGCCCACATGGACGTCAAGCCGGAGAATATCCTTTGCGGCGAGGAGGGTGCAACCAAGCTGCTTGATTTCGCGCTGGCCCGGTCGATCGGCAAACGACGCCTGTTTTTCCGCCCCCCGATCTCCGGTACCCGCCCCTATATCGCACCGGAGACTATCCGCCGCAAAGCACCCGACGAACGGACAGATGTCTACTCGCTGGGAGTAACCATCTACGAGATGCTGACCGGCCGGCCGCCGTTTCAATCGGGCGACCCCGACGAAATTCTGCGACAGCATCTGAGTAAAACGCCCCCCTTGATGCGCTCGAAGAACCGTGACATCGCGGTTCGGATGGACGAACTGGTGATGGAGATGCTGAGCAAAAAACCGGCGGATCGGCCGAAGGACATGCAGCAGGTGAAAAAGCGGCTTGAGCACATCTCCCTGTTTGACAAATGAACGGCGATGTGGAGAATAGTCGGATCAATTGGACGATGCCCGTCGCTTTCGGGCCCCGGCGTAACGGTCGGGGACTGACCGCTGGGCTCCGGGCCGACGGGCGGGATGCCTGCCGCCCCTCGATTCTGTAGGGAAATACTTTGAGGACTGAATGAACGGAAACGATCTCGACTTTGAAGCTCCGCTCCGGGAACTGGGCCGGAAGATATCCGAGCTCGAGAGCTTCCAGGCGAACAAGGGCTACGACCTGGAAGAACCCATCTCGCGCCTGCAAGACCAACTGAACCGAACCGCCCGCGAGATTTTCTCCAACCTGACACCCTGGCAGAAGGTGCAGGTCGCCCGCCACCTCGAACGACCGACCACCGCCGACTACATCGATCAGATCTGCACCGACTTCGTCGAACTCCGCGGCGACCGGGCCTTCCGGGACGACCGGGCGGTCATCTGCGGGTTCGCCAAGCTCGACGATCGACCGGTGATGGTCATCGGCCAGCAGCGGGGCCGGAACACCAAGGAACGGCTGACCTGCAACTGGGGAATGGCCCACCCCGAGGGGTTCCGCAAGGCACACCACAAGATGAAACTCGCCGAACGGTTCGGCCTCCCGATCCTCACCCTCATCGACACGGCAGGGGCCTACCCGGGGATCGGTGCGGAAGAGCGCGGCCAGGCCCACGCCATCGCCGAGAACCTCCTGTGCATGCTCGGGCTCCGCGTTCCGGTCGTCGCCGTGGTCATCGGTGAGGGCGGCAGCGGCGGGGCACTCGCCCTCGCACTGGGCAACCGGCTGCTGATGCTCGAACACTCGATCTTTTCGGTCATATCGCCCGAGGGATGCTCGTCCATCCTGTTCCGAACTGCCGACAAGCGGGCGCAGGCCGCCGAGGCCCTCAAGCTCACCGCACAGGACCTGCACGAACTGGGCATCATCGACGAGATCATACCGGAGCCGCTGCCCGCCGCTCATTGGGACCAGAAGACGACCGTACAGGCGGTCAAGGAAGCGGTGTGCAGACATTTCGACGAGCTGCAGGGCGCCTCCCCGGAAGAGCTTGTCGCCGACCGTCGCACGAAATATCTGAGCATCGGGATGTTCCTCGAAGAGGACGAACACAACCCGCTGCCGCCGGGGTACGACAAGGCGGCGCAGTAGGAACGGCACCTCCCGAGGACAGTGGCGGATCGCTCCTGCAATAACCTCCGCCGCTCCTGTCCAGTTACACGTACAGGCCGGGCGGGCAGTCGGTCGGAGGCCGGTGGCTATTGCCCCGGCTCGAGGGGGAGGCGGAGGTTGAACTCGGTACCGGTGTTCGAGTCGGACCGAACGCCTATCTCGCCCGTATGCTCGTGTACGATCTTCCGGACCACCGCCAGGCCCAGTCCGGTACCCGCGTCGCCCTTGGTGCTGACGAACACGTCGAAAATCTTCGTTTGCAGGTCCTCGGGGATGCCGGGGCCGTTGTCGGCGATGCGGACTGAGATCGTGTCGCCGTCGAATTCGGTGGCCACCACCACACGCCCGTCGGCCTGTCCCCTCACCGCTTCGAGTGCGTTGTTGATCAAGTTAAGCAGGCAGCGATGCATTCCCGCCGGATCGAACACGCCCTCGGGCAGGGCGGGGTCCAGCCGGAGTTCGAGCGCCGTTTCGTCGGCTTCGGCCACCGGTTCAACGTCCGCGAACACGTCCTCCACCACCTGGTTCAGATTGCAGTGTGTTCGGGCGGGGGGGCGGTCGGTCGAGTAGTTGAGCATGTTGAGTGCGAGGTCGGCAATCTTCCGTTCGTTCCGCTTGACGATATTCCATCCCTTGCGGACCGACTCCATCTGCTCCTTGTCCAGCCCGGAGGCGACGATGTCGGACCCGGCCTGCATGCACGTGAGGACGTTCTTGATGTAGTGGGAGAGTCCGGCGACGGTCTGGCCGACTGCGGCGAGCCGCTCGGCCTTGAGGTTCGCCTCGTGCAGCGTCTGGTTCTCGACGGCCATGCACGCCTCATTGGCCATCGCTGTCAACTGCTCGAGGTCGGGCCGTTTGAACGAGCCCGCCTCGGACCGGCAGTCGACGTAGATGATCCCCAACACCCGGTCGTGGGTGCTCAGCGGGGCGCACATGGCCGAGCGGATGTCCTGCTGGACCACGCTGTCGGAACGGCTGAACCGCTCGTCGACGGTGGCGTCGGTGGTGAGCACCGCCTGCCGTTTCTCCACCACCTCGTTGACAATGGTCCTCGAGATACGCATTTCGGTCTCGTCGACGCCCGGTCGCGACCGGAAGGCGCGAGGGGTCAGCTCGCCGGTCTCACTGTCGAACAGCATCACCACCCCCCGCTCGGCCCGCAGGTTGCGGAAGATGAGCCCCAGTATCTCATCCAACAGCCGGTCGCCCCGGATGTTGCTCTGCAGCAAGCTCGTCACCTCGTACATAGCGAACAGGTTGTGATAGGCCTCGACCACCGTCTGCATCGAGGGCTGTTCGCCTTCCTCGTCGAGGATGGGCGGCGGCCGCTCGGACGACAGCCGGGCGTGCACGGGGACGTGTTCGTAGGCGTCGGGGTCGGAGATTCGGACCCGCCCGGTCTGCGGCTCCGCCTGGAGGTCGATGGCGGCTACTTTGAGGACGGTCTGGCCCACCCGCACCTCGTCGCCCGGGCGAATCTGCGCCTGCCGGACGGCCCGGCCATTGACGTACGTTCCGTTGGTGCTGCCCAGATCGCGTATGAGATACTTGTCCCCTTTGAGTGAGACCTCGGCGTGCCGTCCCGATACCTTCTTGTCCAGCAGGATGATCCGGTTTGTCCGGGCCCGACCGATGATGAACGACTCTTCGGCCGCCTGGAACGATTCTCCGCTGTCCGGCCCGGCAATCACGGCCAGCTCGATCACTGCACCACTCCTCGACGGTCCATCGCCCGGTTCGCCAGGCGGTCGGCCTCCTCGTTATGCTCCCGGCCGACGTGCTCGACACGGCAGTCGGGTATCTCGGCGAGCAGGGCCTTGAGTTGCTCGAACAGGGGCTTCAGGTGTTTGGCCTTGACGCGATATCGTCCGGCAAGCTGCCGCTCGATCAGTTGGCTGTCGAGCCGGAAGACGGCGCGGCGTGCGCCCAATTCAACGGCCCGCCGGGCGGCGGCGATAATCCCTTTATATTCGGCGACATTGTTGGTCGTTTCACCGATATATTCGCCCCGCTGCTCGACGGTCCTGCCCTGTTCGTCCCGGATGACGTAGCCGAAGGCGGCCGGCCCGGGGTTGTTGCGCGAGCCGCCGTCGCAGTGGATGATGAGAACGTCCGGTTGGTTCTTCTCTGTCATATTGTTTGATGATACTCAGCTTTGTCCGGCCGATGAGGCCGGCATGTTTCACAGTTGGCCGGTCGGGGAATCGTTTTCTCTATGTTATCCTTGGTGGCTGATCTCGACGACCTTGTCGAGCACTGCGTTTGCCGCGCCCGAGTCGATGGCCTCGGCGGCCCTTGCCGCGCCGGTTTTCAGGTCGGGCGCTCCGCCGCCGGCGGCGATGCCGGCGGCCGCGTTGAGCACGACGATGTCTCTGGCCGGGCCGGGCTGGCCGTCGAGAACGCCCCGGATGACCTCGGCGCTTTCGTCCGGTCCCTCGACGATCAGGTCGTCCAGTGTGGCCCTTGGCAGATCGAAGTCCTCGGGTTTTATCCGGTAGGTCTTGATGACATCGCCGTCGAGCTCGGCCACCACCGTCTCGTCGGTAGTCGTGATCTCGTCCAGGCCGTCCATCCCGTGCACCACGTACACCCGGTCGCTGCCCAGGTTGCGGAGTACCGAGGCGAGCACGTCAACCATCGGTTCGCTGAACACGCCGAGCAGCATGTTGCGTGCTCCGGCCGGATTGGTTAGCGGCCCGAGGATGTTGAACACGGTCCGGATGCCGATCTCGCGGCGGGGTCCGATGGCGTGTTTCATCGCGGAGTGCATCTTCGGTGCGAACATGAACCCGAACCGGGCCTCGGCGATGCACAGCTCGACAGCAGGCACATCGGCGTCGAGGTTCACGCCCAGCTTGGCCAGCACGTCGGCGCTGCCGCTTCGCGAGGAGGCGGCCCGATTGCCGTGCTTGGCCACCCGGATTCCGGCGCCCGCGACGACCAGACCGGCGGCGGTCGATACGTTGAACGTGCCGATCTTATCGCCGCCCGTCCCCACCACGTCGACAAACGGTTCGTCGGCGTGGATGGTGACCGCCTTCTCGCGCATTACCTCGGCGCAGCCCGCGATCTCGTCCACGTTCTCGCCCTTGATCGCCAGTGCGGTGATGAACGCGGCGGTCTGGGCGGGAGTGGTCTCCCCGCTCATAATCGCCTCCATCGCGTTCACGGTCATCTCGCGGGTCATGTCCTGTCCGGCGACCAGCCGGCCGATTGCGTCTTTGATCATTGGGGGACTCCGATGTATAGGATGCCGTCTGCTCCGCTTTGCTTGATCTCGTTCGCCACGTCGCCGACCAGGTTGGGCGGCAGGCCCTCGAAATCGATGGCCGGCCAGCGTGGGACGTCGCCTGGTGCGGCGAGGGTGTAGGCCAGTTCGCGTTGTGCGCACGCCCGGAGCAGTTCCTCGGTCGGCGATTCGTCCAGCTCGGCGATCCGGTCGGGCAGGGGCACGTCGGCGTAGCCGTGGATGCGTGCGGCGAGTGCGAGCGCCGAGGGTTCGTCGATTCCTTCGGCGGCATCGTGCACCTGCCGGGCGTGCCCTGCGAGCATCTCGGGAACGCCCGAACCGCGCCCGCAGATGATGGGTATGTAGGCGTCGGCCAAGGTGGTGTCCCGCAGCGCGTCCTCCCGGCGCTGTCCGGCCAGCATAGCGGCGGTCGGCCCCTTGTTGAGGATAGCCATCCGGACGGTGGTGTCCTTATTGGCGAGCGCCTGCCGCATTTCGTACAAGCAGGCGCTGACCGAGTCGGCCCGGAAGTTGAACCAGTCCATCAGGCCGATGTCGAACCCGATCCCGTCGAGCAGCAGCCCCAGGCCGAAATCGGGTATACCGGCGACTTCGGGCCGGATGTCGGCCAGTTTGGTCCGGGCTCCCTGCATCCCGATCCGCACCTGGTCCGGATCGTAGCCCAGCTCGCCCACCCGGGCACGGCACAGGTCACACCAGCACGTGAACAGGTTGTCGATGGAGCCCGGCGATCCGAGCGATATATCGCCGAGCAGGACTCCCGTCGGGCGATAGGCGTCGTACACCCCGACCACCAGGTCGGCCATCCAGCCGAGCAGCTTGGGATGATTGGGGCATATCAGCGGCCGGTCGGGGTCGATCTTCGCCGTCGAGCGCCCGCTGTTGTCCTCGGCCAGGAGGGCTTCCCAGTCGGACGATCCCACCAGCGGGTTCTCGATAGTCAGATAAACGTCCATCCCGTCGCCTCGTGCCACGTCCATCGCCGAGCGCAGGGCCGAGTCGTCCTCGGTGACGCGCACCCCGGGCAGGCGGCCGCCGGCCGGTTTGACCGGGGCCTTGGACTCGATGGCGGGGAGTGACATCGGGCCGCGCAGAAACAGGGACGATACGCCCAGCCGGTCGCCGAGGTCGGACACCACCTCGGGCGACGCCAGGGACGCCTCCAGAAGACAACCGGTTTGTACCCCCATCGTATACCTCCGAAAAAAACCGAACCGAACTGTGGTGATGGTACAGGAAGCGGACGGTAAATGTCAAATGGCAACGTCGAATCAAATCCGTCTGTCTCCGGGCGAATTGCCTTCGCCCGGTCTACGATTTACTCGAGCAGTCGGCGGAACGGGCGGCCGAATTCCTCGCCCGGTCGGCAGTCGCAGGCATCCTCATTCAAGTTCTGCCCGCAGCTCGGGCAGATTCCGCGGCAGTCTTCCAGGCAAAGCGGTTTTTGAGGAGCGGCCAGGGCGAGCGATTCGATGACCTGCTCGCCGAGATCGACCACGCCCTGCCGGTAGTACATCACCCGTTCGCTCTCGCTCTCGATGGCGTGGGTGCGTGACTCCGCCCGGTCGAAGGTCTCCTCCGGTACATAGAGGGCTCCGGCGGTGGCGGCGACTGGCAGGACGAACGGCTCCAGGCATCGGGCACACTCGAAGGCGACGGTGGCCTGCGCTTCGGTGGTGACGAACAGTTGCATGCCCATTTTGTGGGCGGTGGCGACGACCTGCACGTCGCTCCTGAAGTCGAGAGCAGAGCCGGCCTCGACTTCGATGTATTCGTCGGGCGAAAACTGGAAACGGAATACGTGGCGTCCGGGTCGTAAACGGGGAACGGATATCTGCATGGCGGGCTCACCTCGCTGCAGGCGTCTGTGGGCGGCATCGGACTGTGTGGGCATCCTCGTTTGACAACGAACACATTTGGATCAAGGCGGAGCTTCCGCCTCCAGCAGCCGATGGTACTGCTGTGCGATGGAATCGACCATCGCCTGCCAGGGGAACCGGCTCCTGCATATGTCGCGACCGACCCCGGCCATTTGGCGGGCACGACCGAGGTCGTCCAGCGCCTCGATGACGGCCGATTCGAGACCTGCGACGGACTCCGGCTCGACCAGCCATCCGGTCTTCCCGTTGATCACCACCTCGCGGGCGCCGTCCACGTCGTATGACACGACCGGGACGCCCGACAAGAGGGCCTGGGGCAGCACCCGCGCCAGCCCCTCGCGAAGCGAGGCGTGAACCAGTACATCCATCGCGCAGAGGAACTCCGGAATCTCGCTCGGCTTGCACAGGCCGGCGAAGACGATCGCACTGCGGACGCCGAGCGACTCGGCGAG
>PUPC01000164.1 GCA_003553185.1 Planctomycetota bacterium
CGAACTGATAGTCGGTCTTCGCGTTGTTCGTGCAGTAATAGCCGGCCGCCCGCAAGTACTCGGGGAAGCATTTGACGTAGTGGGGGACGACCGCCGAGTACGGTGTGGGCAGTTCGGGTGCCGCCGAGTTGGTGTGCGTGGTCCGCATGTGGTGCGTGCCGATCGCGGTGGGGTACATCCCCGTGATCACCGCCGACCGGGCGGGTGCACACACCCCCGCCGTCGAGAACGCGTTCGGCCACCGACCGCCCTCGCCGGCCAGCCGGTCCAGGTTGGGCGTGCGGGCGACCGGGTCGCCGTAGCAGCCGTAAAGCGGGTTCGTGTCCTCGAACGAGACCCAGAGGACGTTGGGGCGGGCGGATTCTGCCATCGGTTTGCGGCCTTTCCTGCAATGGGCGCCCGCGGTCCGGTCATCGATGGGCCGCCCGGGCCCCCGGTTCCTACAGCTCGTGTTTGACCACTTTCCCGGAAGGCGTTCGGGGCAGGGAGTCGCGGAATTCGACGATCTGGGGGACGGCGTAGCCGGCGAGCTTGTCGTTGCAGAACCGCTTGACATCGAGTTCGGTCAGGGCGGCGTCCGGCTCGGTGACGATCACCGCCTTGACCAGCTCGCCCATCGCCTCCCGGATGCCGGTGGCGGGTGCCCCGACGACCGCCACGTCGGCGACCTCGGGCATCTGCCGGATGATCCGCTCGACCTCGCCGGCATAGACGTTCTCGCCGCCGACGATAATCAGGTCCTTCTCCCGGCCTTTCAGATAGACGTACCCCTCCTCGTCGACGGTCGCCAGGTCGCCGGTATGGAACCACTCGCCGGTGGTCGACTCGTCCATCAGGCCCGGCCGGTTCCAGTAGTCCCGGACGACGTTCGACGTGTGGAAGCACAGTTCGCCGACCTCGCCGGGCCGCACGTCCTCGCCGTCCTCATCGAGAATCCGCTGGGGGATTCCGGGGAGCGGCCTGCCCACCGAGTCCGGCCGGTTGTCCGCCTCGACGTCGGGCAGGACGTGGGTCATGGCGATCGTCTCGGTCAGCCCGAAGAAGTTGTGGAGCTTCACGCCGGGGAACGCAGCTCGCAGCTTGCGGATCGTTCCGGCCGGCATCGGTGCGCCGGCGTATGCCAGCAGCCGCAAGCTGTCCAGATCGCGTTCGCCGAGGTCGGGCCGCGAGGCGAGGAAGTGGAACATCGTCGGTACGCTGAACAGGGTGGTGCAGCGGTGCCGCTCGATGAGGTCGAGGATGTCGTTGAGGTCGGGCGCGGGCGCGATCACCACGCTGCTGCCCAGCCAGGCCGAGGCGGGGAGCATCGTGTACAGCGCCGTGCAGTGGAACATCGGGGCGACCAGCAGGTGGGCGTCGTTACTGTCCAGATCGTGCCCCCTTCGGGCGACCGCGATGTTGAACAGCAGGTCGCCGTGGGTGACGACCGCCCCCTTCGGCCGGCCGGTGGTGCCGGAGGTGTGCATGATCAGGGCGAGGTCGTCCGGGCCGAGGCCCTCCGCCGGCTCGGCGGCGCCCTCGTGCTCGACCAGTTCGGCGAACGGGATGACGCCTTCAGCGGCGATGTCCACCCCCACCGTCGGCGCGGGCCGGTCTTGCCCCTCGAGCGACGGCCACAGTTCGTCGTGGGTGAGCAGGAGTTTCGCATCGACATCCTCGGCCACGGCCACCATATCCCGCCCGAGCAGGCGGGTGTTGACGGGCACGACGACGATGCCCATCCGGACCGCCGCCCAGTAGGCGAGGTAGAACTCGATACAGTTAGGCATCGCGATGGCGATGAATTGGCCGCGCCGCAGCCCGAACCGGTCGGTGAACGCGGCCGAGATGCGTTCGGTCATCGCGTGCAGCTCGGGGTAGGTGTACGTCCGGCCGTCGTAGGCGGCGCCGACCCGGTCGCCGTGCCGTTCCGGGGCGGTCTCCCAAAGCTCGGTGATGTTGTGAAACGGCGGGGATTCTATTTCGGTCATCTCGTTGGCCGGTGCTTCGGCGCGGTCCGATCTATCCGGATTGTTGCGATCACGATGGCGCCCGGGCCGTTTACGGGCCCATTGGCGGCATCGGCTGCTGCTCGAACTGCTGCATCATCATCGCCTGCATCTTCTCCTGCATCACCTTGAGGAGTGCGGCGACGGGCTGGACGGGGATGTGGTTTGTGGCGACGATCCGGTTGCCCTCAATCCGGGCCGAGCCGGTGATCAGCTCTTCCTCGTCGGGCAGCTCGTCGCGGGCGGGCAGCAAGGCCCCCGGCCCCATCACCATTTCGTCTTCTTCGTCGTCCATATGCTGTTTTATTGTCCGCGAAATCCCGTCGATGATCCCGAAGAGCGAGGCGTGCCAGAGAGCGACGGACTCCGCCGGGTGCTTGTCGAGGGCCGCCTGGTAGTCGGCGTTGCGGCCGATGCCCCGGGATGTCCGAACCAGATCGATCATTTTGTTCATCGGATCCGGCCCTTCCGAGACATCCACGGTGACCATCACGCTGGTCGCGTACACGATCTCGGTGACGGCCCCGTCCCGGTCTTGCAGCCCCTTCTTGAGCCCTTCTGCGAGCTCGGCCCGGTCCTCGTCGTCCATCTCTATCGGGAGCGCCCCGGCCATTTTCTCGGCGTCGATATTGATCTCCATCTTATCGACGGGGACGCCCTCATGTGTGCGGTGGGCCTCCGTCAATTCGATATCGACCCCGTACTGGTCGAGCACCTGGCCCAGCGTACCCTGTTTGGCCAGTGCAATGACCTGCCTCATCGCAGCGCGAGCTCCGTCCGAATCCTTGGTCCCGATTACGCTTATCGATGCAAGCCCTTTTTCTGTCGGCACTTGTGCCTGGGCTTGCCGCCCGGTCGTCTGGTCGTACATGTTGCTCAGCGCCGCTTGTATCTGGTCTTTCTCTTCCTCGGGGATGCCGGCGATCTCTCCCAGACTGGCGACCAGCCCCAGATTCAATGCGGACAAGCTCTGCGGGTCGTACGAATGAATGAAGGTATAGACCGACTCCTCGGGCAGCCAGCGGGTCAGGTCCTTGTTCGCGGGGATGTCGTTCTTGCCGAGGAACTCGGCGAAGTCGCTGTCCGGCATCGCTTCCATCGACAGGTTCGATGTGATCAGGTCCTCCGAAAACGAGACCCCGAGGTCGGCGAGGCCCGCCTGCGCCCCGACCTGCTCGATGAGCCGGCCCACGTGCTCGAGCGCCCGGAGCCCGATCTGCTTCAACTCGTCGGGCACCTCGTCCGGGTCCGCGTCGGCCAACTCGTCCCGGCCCTCCTCGAATCCCGCTTCGATATCTTCCTTGTATCGCTGAAGCAGCCAGCCGATGTCGCCCTGCACCACGATCTGGTCGCCCATGTCTCGGGTGGGGATGACCTCGAGCTCCTTGTCGGCAAGCATCCCGGCCACCTTATCGAGGATTTCCTCGGTGTCGGCGACAAGGCCCAGTGTGCCGACGGCCCGGCTCTTCGCGTCGGGCGGCCCCTGGAACTGGCCGGCCTGGGCGAGCGTGAAAATAGCGGCCACCGCATCTTCATCATTTTCCTTGGGGTCGAGGATGAGCACCGCGGCGGGGCCGTTCAGGTCCACCCCCTGGAACTGGCCGAATATCATCTGGGGGGCGCCCGCCATCATCGCTCCCGCCTCTGGCTCGACCTTGGTCACCATCTCCGTCAGCTTCTGGAGCGTGTCGTTGATGCTCCGGGTCCGGATGGTGACAAGGGTGTCGTCGGTCCCCAGCGCCAGGCGGCTTTCACGCACTTCGCCCGCCGCCGAGACGGCAAAGACGGCGACCAGACAGAAAACGCTCGCGACACCAACGACTTTCCTCAACGCGCCCATGTTCCACTCCTTTATTCTGGCCCGGTCGACTGGCCGGGCGGGAAGTAATGTCTCCACCAATGTCCATCGTGATTGTACGTCCGCCGTGAACGGCGGTCAAGTGAAAAAATGCGATTTTATGGCCGGCCTCGCAGGCGGATGTCAGCCGAGTTCAAGCATCCGGTCGATTGCCCGTCGGGCGTCGGCGGCCACCGCGGGCGGGACCTCCACCCGGTGTTCCATGTCCTCGAGCGCCCAGACCATTTTCTGGACGGTGGTCAGCTTCATATTGGGGCAGTCGGCCAGCTCGGTCACCGGGTAGAAGGTCTTGTCGGGGTTCTGGTTCCGGAGCGGATACAGCATCCCGGTCTCGGTGCCGATGATGAACTCGGTGCCCGACGATTCCGAGCAGTAGCGCAGCATCCCCGAGGTGCTCGCCACGTGGTCGGCCATCGCGACGACATCCGCAAGGCATTCCGGGTGGACCACGACCTCGGCGTCGGGGTGCGCTTTGCGAGCTGCCTCGACGTGCTCGGGCAGCATCCGGTGGTGCGTCGGGCAGTAGCCGGGCCACAGGATGATGTCCCGGCCGAGCTGCTTCGCCGCCCACGCACCGAGCGACTGGTCGGGCACGAACAGCACGGGCTGGTCGGCGGGGATGGTCCCGATGACCTCGACGGCGTTCGCCGAGGTGCAGCACAGGTCGCTGAGGGCCTTGATCTCGGCGGTGCTGTTCACGTAACAGACGACTGCGGCGTCGGGGTGTTCCGCCTTCTTCGCCTTCAGCTCGCGGGCGGTGACCATGTTCGCCATCGGGCAGCCGGCGTGCGGGTCGGGGATGAGCACGGTCTGCTCCGGGCAGATGATGGCCGCGGTCTCGGCCATGAAATGCACGCCGCAGAAGAGGATGACGTCGGCGTCGGTGCTTGCCGCCTGCCGCGACAGGCCGAGCGAGTCGCCGGTGAAGTCGGCCGCGTCCTGCACCTCCGGCTGCTGGTAGTTATGGGCCAGGATCACGGCGTTGCGGTCGTGTTTCAGTTCGGTCAGCCGGTCGAGAAGGGCGTCGCTCATTGCTGTGCTCTCGGTCTCTGAAGGATGTCGTATTGCGGGGCCGGCGGGGCCGGTCCGGCGATCTTGCCTCTTCGGCTCTTTCCTTGTTGTAGCATGTCGCCGCGCAGATGTCCAGCCGCGCGGCTCACCCCAGTTTCCGCACGTACCGCTCCTCGATTTCGGCCAGTTCGGATCGGACATCGTCATCGAGCAGGGGCGAGCGTTCGGCGGCGAGGCGGTCGCGGGCCGTTTCGGCGGCCACATCGGACAGCCGCATCGCCCCGTCCGCCTCCCAGCTCTCGCGGTTCCGGCGAAGCAGGAGAGCGGGTTCGTAGAACTCGCCCCGGAAGTGTTCGAACGTGTGCATGCTGTCGAGGAAGCTGCCGGCGATCCCGACCTCGCGGACGGCGTCGAGGGCGAGGGTCTCGTCGTTGACCTCGATGCCCCGCTGGAAGCGGCGGACCATGCCGATCATCTCGTTGTCGAGCACGGCCTTGGCGGGCGAGATCGTCTTCTCCGACTCGAGCTGGCCCACGCCCCAGACCACGTTGACCCCGGCCCGGGCGTGGGTCAGCGCCCCGAAGAGGGTCTCGAGCGTCGCCTGCTCGTCGGGGATCATCGCCTCGGTGCACGCCCAGGAGCAGGAGGGCAGGTTGTAGAACCGGGCTATCTCGGCCCCGGCTGTTGCCAGCAGGCAGACCTCCGGCCCTCCGGTCACCGCGATGGTCGTCTTCATATCCATAATATGCGAGAAGCCGAGGTTATGGATGCACGGCCGTCCGGGCTCGATGACCTGGTTCACCACGATCCCCGCGAGCACCTCGGCGTTACCGACCGCCAGGGCGCCGGCGAGGGTGACCGGCCCGGAGACGCCGGCGGCCGGCTCGCCGTTCACGGTCACGGGGATCTTGTCGCCGGCGCTGTGGAGATAGATGTCGAGCGCGAGGTTCGTCCATCGCAGCGGGCCGTGTGCGGTAAAGCCCATGCTGAGCACCGGGGTCTCGGCGAGGTCGCCCGAAGCGAGCACCCGGGCCATCTCTCGCATCGCCTCGCTGCCGGTCGGAGTGAACGAGAGGGCGCGGATGTGCTTCCGGGTGTTCTCGGCCAGGAGGCGGAGCCCGACGAAATCGCGATGCGGGGGCGGGATGTCAGCCATCGCCGTGCCCACGATGGCGTCCACCTGGTCGAGCCCGTCGATGAGCCGGGCCCAGTCGGCGAGGTCGCCGGAGGTGATCTCGCGGTGCTCGCCCTCCAGGTCGACGATGTTCAATGCGGCCCCGGTCCAGAACCGGCTGGCGCCGCCCGGCCTCAGCTCGACCGTGTTGCCCGCGAGGTCGGCGAGCCGGACCGTACCCGGCGCCAGGTCGAGGTGCTCCTCCACCATCTCGCGGGGCAGCCGAACGACCTGCGCATCGTTGCCCGGTCGCGCCCCGGCGTCGAGCATCCGCCGGGAAATCTCGTCGTGTTCGAGCTTGATGCCCGGGTCGTCGAGCAGGTCCAGCGAGGCATTGTGGATGCGGTGGGCATCATCGGCGGAGATCATCGGGGTATCCTCGGTTGTGACTTCGCATCGGTTTCAGAGAGAACGGCGGTGTCTTGAAAACGCCGAAAACCCGCTCGAATCACCAGTAATCCGGCCGTGATGATAGAAAAAGCGATGATCCCGGTCAACCAGCGGGACCGCGGTTACGGGGCGTTTTCGTCTTGAGTTCAGGCGTGGTGTGGGTATAATCCAATAACATGTGGGTCATTACGTCGGGGCGGGCGGGCCGGCCTCTGTTCGCTCCCGTATAACCTGAACTCTGCCATGATTTCAGCTTCTCCGGCCGGCATCTCGATTACCACCGTGCGCTGTACGACGCTCCGGCCCGCGAGGCGTTCAATTCGGCCCGGCGCGACCACTCCGACCTGTCGGAGAAGGGCTCCAGATACGGGAGACCCGGCCAACTGACGGAAGAACAGGAGCACGCGAAATGACCAGAATGGCGAAATCGTCGGCGATGTGTCTTGCGGCACTCGTGACGCTGACTTTCACGGCCCTCCCGGCCCGGGCGGAGACGCCGCTGCACCGACCGGTCGAAGTCAATTTCGACGGGGTGTCGGTCCAGAATGCACTGGCGGTTCTGGGCGAACGGGCCGGTGTACGGTTCGAGTACGACGCCGACCTGATGAGGGGGCTGCATTCGGTCACCTACCAGGCCGAGGACCAGGAGGCGGGCCGGGTCGCGATGCGGATACTGTATCCCCGCGGCCTGGAGCTCGGCGAGGTACGTGGGAACCGAGTGCCCGTCCTCAAGCGCGACACATACGATGAGCTCCGACCCCGGCGCGAAGAGAACTACGAGTTTGTCCGCAAGCCGTCGCTGACGCGGGAGGGCGACGACGTGACCATCACCTTCGAGACGGCGGGCTGGTGCGACGTAACGGTCGCCATCGAGGACGACCGGGGGACCATCATCCGCCACCTGGCGAGCGGGGTGCTCGGCCCGAACGCCCCCGTGCCGTTCGTGTGGAACTCGAGGGCGCAGACGCTGGTCTGGGACGGCAAGGACGACAAGGGCGAGTACGTGGACGACAAGGACATCGTTACCGTCCGCGTCTCGCTCGGTCTCAAGCCCCGGTTCGAGCGGACCCTGTTCTGGCATCCGGGCAAAATGGCGGGCGGCAAGCCAGCGTTTGTGACTTCGCCGGAAGGCATCTATGTGTTTTCAGGTCGCGGCTTCGACCATGTGCGCCTGTTCGACCGGGACGGAAACTATCTGCGGACGGTCTATCCGTTTCCAACGAAGGAGCTGGCCGAAATCCCGGATTTGATCTGGCACGAGTTTCCGGACGGCCCCCAGCTGCCGATCAAGCCGAACTACTACCAGAGCACGCTTCTGCAGAGCGGGCGCAATGCGAACCTCAAGCGATACCGGGATGGCCGCTATCAGGGTACGCTCCACGGCGGTCACGGCACGTTTTTCGGCGCAGCAGGTCAGTCGCTGGCTGTTTCGGGCGATCGCCTGGCGGTGATCGGGCGCCGGGTTAGTCGCTTTACGACTACCGGAGGCGGGGTCGCGGGAGCCAGTCCGCACGGGCCCAAGGTTGCGTTACCGTTGCCCGAACCGTGGAGGGGACACTGGTTAGGCATGCCTCCAGAGGGTAGCTTGCGCCGCGAGGAATCGCGGCCCAAGCGCGCGGCCATCAGCCCCGACGGTCGCTGGCTGTATTTGACCGCCTATCACGAAAGAGCCGGCAATAGAGCGTATTGGCAGCACCGAGTCATGCGCATGCCGTTTGAGGGCGACGAGCCGCCAACGGTTTTTGCCGAAGCACCGGATGTCGGCGGCGGACCGGGTAAGTTCAATATGCCGGCAGATGTCGCCTGCGATTCACAGGGCCGCGTGTATGTCGCCGACCACAAAAACGACCGGATTCAGGTGTTCGACGCCGAAGGACAATTCGTGGAGAGCGTGGCGACGAAACGGCCCGCCCGTGTCGCTGTGCATCACAGGACGGACGAGATTTTCGTTTTCAGTTGGGGCCTGCCCGTACATCAGAAATCTCGCTCTCATGTGAACGTGAAGCTGTCCGCATACGACCGTTTTCATTTGACGCACTTTTCGTCGCTGGACGACGGCGCCGAGGAGCAGGCGTCTTGGGATTTGCAGTCCGTCACCGGCTGGCGGGATACGCGCGCAAACCTCGAGCACGACGCCCTTCTGGATACGGAGTCGGACCCGATTCGTGTCTGGGCGTACGCGCCGTCGCCGGTCGGAGCGCGCAGGCCCTCCGGCCGTGGCCTGGTCTTGCTGGCTCTGGAGAATGGCGAATGGACTGTGAAGCGGGATCTGCGGGACGAGGCAGTACGCGCGATCGTTCGCGTGGAACCGCCTGCCTACTTTCGCCAGCGTTTGTTCGTCAATCCCACGGAGGCCGGCTTCGTGTACTTGGCCGAGCCAGGCGGGGGAACGGATGCGGCTATGGGGTTCAAGCGCCTGCTGCGCATGGATCTGCGAACCGGGCGCTGTCGTCATGTCGAACTGCCCATGACGGTCGAAGACATGGCGTTCAGCCCGGACGGACACGCCTATCTGAAATTGAGGGACATGGTCGCACGTTATAACCCTGCGACCTGGCGCGAGGTCCCGTTCGACTACGGCGAGGAGCGGCACAAGGCGAGTGTTGGCGTACACAGCGGCGCTCGATCTGCTCACGTGCAGAGCGGGGCGGTGTTCCCCGGCGGCGGTCGCCATCACGGCGGCATCCACGTGTGCGCCCGAGGCAATATCGCGGTATCGGCGGTCTATGGAGTGGGGCCCGAATCCAGAAGGGACGATGACGAAGTTCATGAAGTTGGCGGTTATCGGACACGGCTCTATCCCGGCCGACGCTTCGGACAACTGCACGGGGTCATTCAGGTGCATGTTCTGGACCGGCACGGGCAATTGCAGCACATCGACGCCGTACCGGGCCTGACGCAACATGTCTACGGCACGGGGATCGATGAGCGCGGCGACATCTATCTGCTGGAATCGACCGCCCGCTCCTTCGATGGCCAACCCTATTTCAACGATCTGACCGGGACGGTGATGAAGTTCACGCCGGGGCAGGCCCGCATACGGGTTCCCAGCGGCGCGCCCGTCCCCTTGACCCAGAAGCCAGAGCGGCCCGGCGATGTGCACATCTATGGCGGGTCCCCGTGGGTCGAGGGCGCCCACTGGTTCTACGGCGGCGTGGGTTGGGGCGGATTCTCGGGGTACGCAGGCTCCGCCGGGGGCTGCCATTGTCCGAACCCGCGATTTGTGATCGACTACTTCGCCCGCAGTTTCACGCCGGAACACCATCGCTACAACGTGGGCGTGGTTGACAGCAACGGCAATTTAATCCTGCGGGTCGGGCAGTACGGCAACGTCGATGACGGCGAGCCCCTGGTCAAGGACAGCGGCCCGCCGGAGCCCCGCTCGATCGGCGGCGACGAGGTGGCGCTGTTCGACACGCGAGCCGTGGCAACCCATACCGACCGCCGTCTGTTCATCTCCGATCTTGGAAATGCTCGTATCTTGAGCGTCAAGCTCGGCTACCACACCGAAGAAACCGTCGCGTTGAAAGATGTCCCAGATGCGGGAGACCCGGCCAACTGACGGAAGAACAGGAGCACGCGAAATGACCAGAATGGCGAAATCGTCGGCGATGTGTCTTGCGGCACTCGTGACGCTGACGTTCACGGCCCTCCCGGCCCGGGCGGAGACGCCGCTGCACCGCCCGGTCGAAGTCAATTTCGACGGGATATCGGTCCAGAATGCACTGGCGGTTCTGGGCGAACGGGCCGGTGTACGGTTCGAGTACGACGCCGATCTGATGAAAGGGCAGTATTCGGTCACCTACCAGGCCGAGGATCAGGAGGCGGGTCGGGTCGCGATGCGGATACTGTATCCCCGCGGCCTGGAGCTCGGCGAGGTACGTGGGAACCGAGTGCCCGTCCTCAAGCGCGACACATACGATGAGCTTCGACCCCGGCGCGAAGAGAACTACGAGTTTGTCCGCAAG